>JAATVS010000036.1 GCA_014523695.1 Nitrososphaerales archaeon TH5895 | reverse complement strand
TAGTCTATTCCTGCAAACAAGATACTCGCCCCGTATAACATCGCAGTAGCCGCCAGAATCAAGGCTATCCAGATTCCTGATTTCTGTCGATAATTCAACGAAACGGGAGAGTATGGATAGTCAGGCCTACCCGGTTTACCTAGCCCTCTACCCGTCTCGGTAAACAGCAATCGGATCCCATTGGCAGAGTGGAAAGTACTTGTTCCAATTACTAAAATCAGGAATAAATGGCCCCATGTAGTCTGAGTCAATTCTAGCATGGCATTCCAAGCATCTTTGCCGTCAACTAGGGAGCTGGTTTCGATGACATGTCCAACAAAATATATTAGCAGGAATACGCCTGTAAGGCGCTGGAGCCAATATGAAATTCTCTCCCAACCGTACCTTGTAGGATTGAGCCAGGCTTTGAGACCTTCATGATTTTCGCGTCTATTACTATCCGCACGAATCCTATCTTCACTAGACGATTTCATTAATACTTCCTCTCAACGGGGGCATACCTGGTGATCCTAACAGGATGCCAACGTAACTCTGGTCCTTCATGAGTGTAGTATGCAAGTGTATGCTTTAGATAATTCACGTCGTCTCTACTTGGATAATCTATCCTTGCGTGAGCTCCTCTGGACTCTTGGCGGTTCAATGCTCCTACTAAGACAATTTCAGAGATTCGTGTAATTGAATCGATTTCCATGACATTAATGTAATTAGTGTTATATTCGCTGGCCTTGTCATCTACATGCCTCCAAGAAGCCAGTTTCAACTCCCTTACTTCTCTTAATGCTTCGGCCAACGTATTTCCATCACGAAATACGTATGCCTTTGAATCCATTAAATCAGCAAGTTGTTTCTTGACTTCGTAAGGATTTAAATCGCCTCTGCCGTGGAATAATCCATCATAGATCCTCTTCTCCTCTTCGATTACCTGTTGTTCAGACACTGTTATATTTCGATCCCTGGCCTTTTGGGCATACTTAGCAGCTTGTTTCCCTGTGATATTTCCCCATACGAGACATTCGGATGTAGAGTTTGCTCCCAACCTATTCGCACCGTGGGTACTATTACAAGCCGCTTCCCCAGCACACCAAAGGCCACTCATTTCTGTCTCACCTTCAATATTTGTGTGTATTCCCCCCATCATATAATGACAAACAGGTCTAACCTCGATAGGTTCATCGATAACATCTATCCCTGAGAATTTGATCCCTATTTCCCTAATTCCTGCTAATTTTTCCTTTATACGTTCACCTCCTAAATGAGAGAGATCGAGCTTAAGACATTCTATACCAGTCTCGTGTGTGAAGCCCTTCCCTTCCTGTATCTCACGAATCATAGCTCTCGAAACGACGTCTCGGGGTGCAAGTTCAAGTTTCTCCGGGGCGTATCGCTTCATGAATCGCTCTCCTTGATTATTGACAAGATATCCACCTTCTCCTCTAGCTCCCTCAGTAATCAAGATTCCAGAGGGCAGAATTCCACTCGGATGAAACTGCACAAATTCCATATCCTTTAGCGCTAATCCTTTTCTATATGCCATATCCAAGCCGTCTGGTGTTGAGGAATGGGCATAGGTCGAAAAGCCATAAATTCGGCCTGCACCGCCGGTACAAACAATTCCAGCCGAAGACTTGATGATTACAAATTGACCGGTCTTCATCTCAATGGCCGTAAATCCTCGAAAGTTAGATCCATCAGATAAAATCGACGTGCAGAACCATTCGTTCAGAAAATGGATGTTTTCATGTTTCAGGCATGTATCGTATAAAGTCTGCATCTCATAAAATCCAACTTTATCTTGGGCATACGTTGCACGAGGGAACGAGTATCCCCCGAATTTCCGCTGATCGATCCGTCCATCTGATTTTCTTGACCATGGCATTCCCCAATGATCTAGCTGATATATTTCAAATGGTACCTCTGAGACAAGTCGCTCCGCAACATCCTGGTCAGCGAGAAAATCGCTCCCTCTAATTGTATCGTAAATATGAGATTCCCTATTGTCTCCTTCCTCTTCAAATAGCACAGCAGCTGTTCCTCCCTCTGCAGAAACAGAGTGAGAACGCATTACCTGAACCTTGGAAATCACAGCTATACTCAAATTCTTGTCCACTGATGCAGCTGAGATAGCAGCTCGAAGTCCTGCTAGACCAGAGCCCATTATTAGAACATCGTAGGAGAGAACTTCAGTCAATCATGAAAACACCCTCTAGTGATGATATCGTGAATTGCAAATCTCATAAATACCTTTGTCAATGTCAGACCAAGTCGATATTAATTTTGCTTTTGAGATCGCTTAAACCAATTGCTAGAGCAGAGGTTTATTTACTTGTTGAATTTTAAGAACATCCTGATGCACATTGCTTATTCAGGCAAGGTCTTCTTCGCACCAAATACTTCAGATGAACAGATCATTGATCGTTCAAAGAAAAGATTAATTGAAAACGGGATCAGAGAAGAACATATACAGATCAATTATAACATCCAAGAGCTGGAAGTTAATGATTTGTATATCAGTTACGAGCCGCCCCATTTAGTGATAAGGATCATATATGAAAAAAAAGGTTCAGGAATGATTAAAATGAGAAATACCGGCATGATAGAGATATAGCCGCAATTCAATTGCTAGATCGAAGGATATTCGAAACAAGATCTATAACCTGGGTTACTTTTCCTTTCGTTTCCTGACCGCTAACCAGGTTCTTTACCGTTATATTGTTTTCAATATCTTTTTGTTCTACTTTTACTAAAACGGTCGCCCCTATGGAGAATCCATAATCCAACTGCTTTCTTAAAGATCGAGTTCTACTATCGTAATCTGATGGTATCCCTGCGCCTCTCAATTCTGAGATTATCTTCAAAACCGATTCCTCAGTATTTTCTGAGACGACAAAAACTAAGGGTTTGGTTTCGACTTTCAATAGTCCATGATGGGATAATGCTGCCAAAATACGCTCGACTCCTCCAGCAACACCAATGGCTCCTATGTCACTTCGATCAAACGCCGATGTCAATATATCATACCGACCACCGCCGGCTAACGCGCCTACAGCAGACGTGGGATCAAATATCTCAAAAACAGTTCCTGAATAGTAGTCAAGCCCTCGGACTATTCCCAGGTTAATTCTTACGTTGGTCACCCCCCGCGTTGACAGTGAACCTACCAATTCTCTAAGAGTTTGCCATCTAGATAGCTTTGTCAAATTTCTTTCTTGTTCTTCAATTTCGCTTATTGTCCCTACTCGACTAGACAGTTCTAACAGGGGCTTGAGTAAAGTAGGGGTGATTCTTTGCGCATATTCATCATAAACGGCTTGTACTCCCTTTTTCTGAACTTTGTCTATTGCCCTAAATACCTCAAAGGTTAGGTGGGGGTCAGACACACCGAGTTCCTGCTTCATGTACTGTTCCAGCAGTTCCCTATGACTAATATCAATCGTGACTTTTAGTCCTAAATCGTCAAAAAAGGAAGCGGTTAGATGAATTATTTCAGCCTCATGTTCCAAGTTGTAGGTATCGTATATCTCGAAATCCCACTGGTGAAAATATCTGTATCTCCCTGCCTGAGGTTCATCGTACCTCCATACTCCTCCAAACGCGGCTGCTTTAATGGGTAGTTTCATTTCTCTTCTCTGAGATATATAACGGGTCAGTCCAACAGTGAGATCGAACCTCAACGCAATGTCTCTACCGCCTTTGTCTTTGAAATTATATATTTCATTAGAGATCGTAGGACCCCCTTTTGCTTCGAGGGTAGAAAGCATTTCCAATGGAGAGGGCTGAATTATTTTAAAATTAAACACATCAGCAGCTCGTATGAATCGATTTCTTACATAATTGATATTAGATAATTCGGCAGCGTCCAAATCTCTCATTCCACGTGGAAGGTTCAATTTCACAACACAGACCAACCTTCGTGACCATTTAGATTTTACTCTTTGTTCGACACATTATTATTATTCGATCCTCCTTGACATCTAACCAAATTGGACTCCGAAGGGTACAAATATTTGGAGCACAGCACAGACGCTTTTGTTCAAGCCTACGGTAGTGGTTTGGAGGAATTATTCGAGAATTGTGCTAAGGGATTGGTTAACATTATGTTTGATATTAATAAGGTGGAGATTCGCGAATCGATGACGATCACGGCAGATGGCAATGATCTTGAAAATCTTCTGTACGACTGGTTGGAAAAGGTCTTGTTAAAGATCCTCATCGAACAGATTGTACTTTCTAGATTCTCCATTGAAATATCGGAGAACTATTCAAATGTTGATGAAAAAAAGTATTTACTTAGGGCACACGTTGGAGGCGAAGCAGTCAGCTATGACAAGCATGAATATAAAATAGAGATCAAAGCAGTTACCTACCACGAGTTGAAAATACAACGCCTAAGCTCTCGTTATATTGCAACATTCTTGGTCGACTTGTAAATGACTTCTCAATATTGTCCTGTAAGATTTTCCTACTTGGGAATTTCCGAAGTGCCGAACTAAATCAATCGGATAAGTCTTAAATATGTATGACAACTTTTATTGGATGTATCATCATGAGTGAGGTAAATAAGCCAGCATTGGTGGAGCTGAACGATAAAAACTTCGAGGAGAATATATCTGGCAATAAACCAGTATTAGTCGACTTTTGGGCAACTTGGTGCGGGCCCTGTCAGTTTATGCTGCCTATCTTCGACAGGCTATCTAAGAAATACGGTCAGAAAGTCACATTCGGTAGGCTCAATGTGGACGATAATCAGGGAGTGGCCATGAGATATGACGTTTACGCCATACCGACTTTCATAATCTTTATGAACGGCAAAGCCATCGACAGAGCGGTAGGGGCGGTAGGAGAAAAGGGTCTAGAGGGTTTACTACAGAAGTATCAATGACATTTTGAAGAAAATCTTTCATAACTTTCCTTTCTAGGTGGAGAGCTCAAATTGGTCGAGCCAATCCCAAGCACACTAAATGTAACCAAACAGCTCGTCACCTTTTCTTTTCAAAGTCACTATGTAATTGAGAACTTCCTTCTCTTCATCAGTCAGCCTTTGCATGAACCGCTCATTCAGTAACTTTGCCTGCCGGCCATTCAAGTCAGTATAGAGCGTGTCTCCTTCATTAATCTGTCGTCCGATGGTTGGACCGCGTATGGAGAGAGCAACCTGCATCCCCTTAGTAGCTTCCTCAATGGTCTTCCCGCTCTGCTGTATTTGATGGATAACACCTATTTTTTTGCCTTCTTGATTGATCACAGGAATTTTTTGCCGTAATCGTCCTATTAGTATTTCAGCTCCAAATACTGCAGGATCGTTGCGTCTGAATACAAAGTTTTTCAAGAATTGCAATTTGCAAACAGGTGGTATTTCATTAAATATGATTACGTCTTGATGATCTTTTTGGTAAGCTGTCCAATCAAAATAACTTCTGACAAGATTATAAATAATTTTTTCGTCAAAAATCATGACCTGGCGTTCCTGTGCCTCTCTAAGGGCATCATCTAGGACCCTAACATTAAACGCTAAAATCACACCCAAATATCTGTCCTTCTCTCTTACTGCCGAAGCCTCAATCACGTCCCTCTTGGTGACATGACCTATGTCAGCAATTCTTATAGGTACTTTTTGCTTTACAAGGAGGTCACTAATGGCCTCTATAGAACCTATTGTGTCACATTTCATAATTACCCCATTGATGTCTTTGCTTACGAATGTGTTCTTAATCTCTGCCTCAACTATTGCCCGAAGTCTGGCTTCGTCTTCCTTCTGGTTTAGAACGAAAAGGGGACTTCCAGCCATGACGCCGGTTAGGTCTGGCGAAGTGATTTTTACTCCTGCAGCTGAAACTACCTCCGACACGTGTCTAAACTTGTCCCGGGGATCTCTCATTTCATCAAGTGGCTTAGGGAGAAGAATGGCCTTCACGCGAGTTACTATTGCATTATTTCTTTTAGCGACAATAACGCTACAGCCCTGACGGAGTATTCCATCGAATAAGATAACGTTAGCAGCTGGCCCCAGACCCACCTCTTCGTTTATCTCCAAGACGATCCCTCTTCCCTCCTCTACGTGTCGCTCTAATTTTGTGCTCAAATATTGCTGGGTTAAGCCTATAAGAACAGCGAGTAATTCTGGTATCCCCACTCCAGTTCTAGCACTGACAGGTACTATTGCTACTTCTTTCGTAAAGTTCTTAATTCGCCAGAATGCTTCTGAATTGTATCCAGATACAGAAAGAGAGCCGACTACACTGTAGATCATTTCGTCCAACGCAGATTGAACCGATTTATCTTGCAGACTTACGGCCTTACCTATTGAATTAGCCCCTGGGTGGTTACGCCATCCACTAACGGTATCTACCTTATTAAGTGCGATAACAAATGGAACCTTTCTTCGTTTCAAGATGTCAATACTTTCCTCTGTCTGGGCTTCAAACCCTTTGTTAGCATCTACCACAATTATTGCAATATCAGCTGCTGAACCTCCTCGTACTCTCAGAGTAGCGAAGACTTCATGACCAGGAGTATCTATCACCAATATGCCTGGAATTTGGGAACCAGTGGTTGAAATCTTGTCAAACAGGTCCCCTGTTACTCTCTTAATAGTCTCGATTGGAAAAAAACTTGCTCCAATATGTTGAGTTATTCCCCCTGCCTCTCGAGCTTGAACCGCTGTTCCTCTAACCTTGTCTAATAGAGAGGTTTTTCCGGAGTCTACATGACCAAGTACAACCACAACTGGATGCCTGAGTGCCACTTAAATGCTATCAAAAATCACTGCAGCCTCTTTTATGAAGCTTTCATATGAATCCGATGCGTGGACTATGTTATCTGTTATATTAAGGGCGAGGTCGCCTCGAATTGTACCAGGAGCGGCCTCATACGATTTTGTTGAACCTATCATGATCCGGACTGCGCTTATTGCTCTGTTACCATCCAGAATTAGCGCCATAGTGGGCCCAGAAGTAATAAAGGAAACTAATTCATTGAAAAATGGTTTATCGCTGTGAGCTGAATAAAACTCTTGGGCCTTTTCCTTGGTAAATGTGTAGGACTTCAAAATCTCGAGAGTGAATCCCTTCTCTTCAAACCTGGAGATTATCTTTCCAGCTAATTTTCTCTTCACAGCATCTGGTTTAATAACAACGAGAGTTCGCTCTCCCAAGAATTTAACCTTTCCCTACTCTAATACCACCTTTCATGTACTTCTTCGTCCATTTCAGTTTCCTAGGATCCCGCTTTAGTTCTCTGAGATTTTTCTTGCATTTGGATGAACATGTCCATTGTATTGACCCGTCATTGCGGACCAGCATTATCCCCTGACTTGGAGGAATATGTTTTCCACAAAAGGAACAATTACGCAATGAGGTTGCTGATTTACTCATTAACTACTCTAACACCTCTAGAAAACATTAGACCTTACTTTATTTTTCGAGCTTCTCGCTCTGTCTCTCGTAGCATCAATATATCGTTCATTCTTATTGATCCTTTGACATTTCTAGTTAGGATTCGGCCTTTGTCCTTGCCCTCTAGAATTCTTACCCTAACCTGAATAACCTCACCGGCAATTCCTGTTCGACCCACTATCTGGATTACCTCCGCCGGATTTATCTTCTCTTCCGATGACTTGCTCATGCTCGTCTCTATTCCTTTCTCTTGTCTCTTAGAGGTTGTATAGAATTAAGAACTTGCTCAACAATAGTCTGAGCTTCACCAGGATCTAAGATAGTTGCAGCCGCAGACCCGACGTCCATACCCAATGATGCTCCCAGCTGTTCCTTGCTAGGAACAAAAATATAAGGAGTATTCCTCTCTTCACACAAAATTGGCAGATGAGCGACAACTTCTGGTGGTTCAACATTCTCTGCAATGATTACTAACTTTGTATTCCCTCTTTCGATGGACTTTGTAGTCTCGTTGGTTCCTCTACGTACCTTTCCACTCTGTTTAGCCACTCTAACTGCTTCGTATATTACATTCACAAGGTCTTTAGGTGTCTCGAATTTGACATAATATGGTCTACTCATTTTAAATAATCACCCTCTGGGATCATCTCAATTCCTCTATATGAGATCTGGGGAGTATTAAATATGTTATCCATGGGATAACTATTTGACTTCTTCAATGTCGAGTACATTTTTAATCACGTTAGAATACTCACGCACCTTCGAGTCCAAAAGATCTTTATCAGTCGATTCTGCATACATCCTAATCAATGGTTCAGTCCCACTAGGCCTTACCATTACCCAAGTCTCATCGTCAATCCAGATCTTCGCGCCGTCAAGATTCTCTACTCTAAGATTAGTTCCATGGCTTGTACAAGACTCAATGACATGATCAGCGAGCTCCACCGAGTTACAAGTGAACCTAGTTTTGTATTGAAAGATCCGAGGAAGCTCCATGATCTTCCTGGAAAGTGGTTGCTTTCCAGAGCTGGATGACAACATCTCCAAAACTAACAACGTGGTTAGGGCTCCATCTCTGACACAATTTAACCTCGCGTTCATGAAACCCCCGTTTTCCTCAAGACCTAACACCGCATTCTTTTTGATCATTTCACGCGAAACTTCGACACTGCCCACCTTAGTATGAATAACTTTGGATCCTTCGTTCTGAGCCACTATACTAACCAACATCGTTGTGTTGACTGGGCAAACAATATCCGTTCCTCCATATCCATTCTTCAACAGATATGCAACTAATAAGGCACCTAATTTATCTCCCCAAATGATCTGTCCATTCTCGTCGCAAAATATACTTCGATCCCCGTCACCATCGTACGCCACCCCAAGGTCTGCATTAGTAGACTTTACGAGTGAGGTAAGAGTGCTAAGGTTACTTGGTGTGGGTTCAGAACCTCTTCCAGGAAAGTTACCGTCTATATTACCATTAAGGGTTAAAACTTTACAACCGAGTTTCTGAGCTATACTGGGGGCGACTAATGCTTGTGTCCCATTTCCTAAATCCATCACAATCTTGAATCCCTTTGCAGAAATTTTTTTTGAGTCGACGATGCGGATAGCTGAATCTACGTATGATGAAATTACCCTATCGTCCTTGCTCTCTCTTCCTATTTTCCTAACAGGCTGGATATCCCCTAATTTGAAACTCTGCTCTACTTTTGACTCATCATCTCTTGAAATTTCTACTCCATCACTTGCAATAGCCTTAATACCATTGTATTCTGGAGGGTTGTGTGAAGCTGTAATCATGACTCCGCCTTTGTAACCCAAGTGTTTGGTCGCATATTGCAAGCATGGGGTAGGAAGGAGGCCTGCCACAAAGGTATCCATCCCGGAAGAATTAAGCGTCGCAGAAACGATTCTGGAGATTACCGGACTAGAAATCCGTCCGTCACATCCGATTAAGAGTGGCCCTCTAGCATAAAAACAGGCTAATGAACGAGAAACTTTCATAACAAATTCGAGATCGAGGTCTTGGCCGAAAATCCCTCTTACACCATTAGTTCCAAATAACTTAGAATTACTATCCCGTTTCATCTTGCTTTAAAGTGTTGAGATGTAATTTAATGATAATGATTGCATTGATGAGAAACATTGTATTTAAGAATCGTAAAGCTTGAGAAGACAACATTAATGATTATAGTTAACTAGTTGAGGGTTTCAGTTGCCTGTCAAGAGTCAGAATTATTTCATCGCGGAGAAGACTTAATGTTTGATTGCAATTCATGGCCGAACCAATTGATTCATCTTAATTCACAGGGTCCAGGACCAAATAGTAGATAATCTATTAGTGGCGATTATGATTGACACATAATCATTAGAATAAATGAAGGGTAATTTTTAGTTGACTCGGGTCGGTTAGGGACATTGTAGTTTGGTACCGTAGAAGCGATCTCAATCGAGAACGCAGACTATAGTTCTTCCCAGGGACTATGGCCCATCTACTGCCGTTGAAATTGTCCATCAAATTGTATCATGTTAGACGTATAACCTAAGGAAGAACAATAACTTCAATATGGAATGGTTTCCTAGTCAATTAGTATGCTAGGTAAGAACGTTTCTCAATTGTAATTTAGTGTTTGTTAAATACTTGCGTTATACAATGATAATAGTTATGGTATTTCCGTTCGGTGTAGTAGAGTTGTGACAGTTGCAGCACCCATACTCCATAAACGCTAATATATTGAAAGGCACAGTGAACAACTGACGAGCGGGGGTTGCCAAGCCTGGCCAACGGCGCAGGTCCTCATGTGTTACAAAAATACATGGTTGTGCGAGGCTTAGAATGGGTCAGGTCTTTTCTCCTAAAACCCTGTTCCTAAGGGATTCGTGGGTTCAAATCCCACCCCCCGCATGAAT
>JAATVS010000035.1 GCA_014523695.1 Nitrososphaerales archaeon TH5895 | reverse complement strand
TAGTATATCCTTAAATGACGAAATTCTGAACGAAATGGATAAATTACAAAAATCACTTGGATTTAGTGGACGTTCAGAGATAGTTAGAGCAGGAATCAGAGGCATGATATCTGAAGAAAGATCTCGGCAGGACCTGGTTGGATACATTCACGCAATACTATTGGTTATTCATAACGAAGCTTCTGATGACGAAATAAGCAATTTAAGGCATGCCTATGATGAACTAATCGCAACCCATCTGCATAGCAAAATTGATCGAGATAGATGTCTAGAGATGTTTTTGTTGAGAGGTGATGCAAAACCTATGAGAGATATGACAAAAAAATTTCAAGCGAATAAAAAGATGGATAACGTTCAATTGATAGCGATGTAGGAAGAGGGAGTTATCTTCAATAGGACTTGTATTTGATAATGGGTGGTTGAAAATCTAGTACGACGCTGATTGCGTCTAATGTATGATATCTTGTAATTATCCTATGTTATGGGGGAGGTAGTCACGAAGTATAGGCAGGTGCTGACGCTGTAGTTAGCACTTTGCCGCTCAAGATGTTGATGACACACTCCTAAAATGCGAAGCTCTCCTATATGCCAAAACTTCAGCTAAAAATGAGTTTGATGTTAATTATTCAACTAGGATTCTTCCCCTTGTATTTAGCATGGAGTGTAAGAATGGTTTTTGTATCCTCAACGCATTTTCGTCGAGGGAAGTTAATAATAGTATTTATTTGAGAATATTAAAATTATTAATAACACTTATATTCTTATTAGCGACATCTTAGTCTGTGGCAATCTATTATCACATTCTCCTTATCACAGTTTTCTTTTTTATTGCGCCGGGCAGTTCACTAATGCACGCCTCTGAAAACGACGTAGCCCTGGAGAATGACACCTCTAAAACGTTGGTCATCTCTAATTCTAATTTATCCGAACCCATAGCACAACAATCATCAAAAATAAATGTGGTTGCCTCATTCTTTCCCATATATGAATTTGCGAAGCAAGTAGGAGGGGATAGAGTAAACATAATGACCCTCATTCCAGCCGGTGTAGAGCCACATGACTATGAGCCTACGATCCAACAACTTCAAGAAGCAGAAAATGCAGATGTAGTATTCTTCAACGGTCTGGGATTTGAGGATTCTTGGATAGGCAGGATCAACAATGATAATTTGGTCGATACAAGCTCTCTCTTGAATTTGTCTCAAGGTAGTAAAACAAGAAATCCTCATGTTTGGCTGGATCCCGTCCTTGCAAAGGCCCAAGTACAGCAAGTCGAAAATGCGTTAATAGAAATCGATCCTAATAACAAACTCTACTACCAGAATAATGCGATGAACTTTACTGTGGAGTTAGAGTCGTTAGATTCTGAAATAAAAAATGTACTTCAAACCTGCAACAAGAAGGATTTTGTTGCATTTCATGATGCATTTGGCTACTTCGCCAATAGATATGGACTAATTCAACACAGTGTCCAAGGAATCTCACCAGAGGGTGAGGTTCTACCTCAACGAATTGAGCAAACTATAAGATTGGCCGATGATCTTGGGCTGAATGTTATTTATGCAGAGGAATTGGTAGACCCTAGATTTGCTGAAGTTATTGCTCAAGAAATTCCAAATGGCAAGGTACTCGTATTGAGCCCGTTGGAAGGGATTGAGAAGGAAGAAATGGACACAGGGATAGGGTATCTCGACAAGATGGAGCAAAATATTTCTAATTTGAAAGTAGGTTTGGAATGCTCAATCTAACTTCCGCTAATCCAATAGTGGAAATAGACCACTTATCATATTGGTACGATTCCTCATTTCTCTCCTTAGATGATATTTCCTTTGTTATGGAGCAAGCTGACCTGCTGGGGATAATAGGTCCTAATGGTGCGGGAAAGACCACTCTTTTTAATTGCATCCTTGGAATTCTGCCAGATTATAGGGGTACTGTTAAACTTTTTGGAAAAGAGATTACGAAAAATAGAAAAGTATTGTTAAGCAATGTAGGATATGTTCCTCAACATACATCAATTGAACAAAGCTTTCCTGCAAACATAGAGGAGATTATTTCTTTCGGATTGCTTGGGTCCCTCGAGAAGTTTAGTCGAAGTTATGCAAAGGAACAAGTCCATAAAGTAATGCAGATAGTGGGATTAACTGATAAGAAGAATAAAAGGTTCAACGAGCTATCAGGCGGGCAACAACAAAGAGTCTTAATCGCTAAGGCCATGGTACATAATCCTAAGCTACTAATATTAGATGAGCCCACAAGCGGTATAGACGAAGACACACAAGATAAATTTTATGATCTGATTCGAAAGCTCAATGCAGAAGAAAAAATATCCATTATCTTGTCTTCGCATGATTTAGATGCCATAAGTAAGCTTGCCAATAAAGTCGCGTGCATAAACAGAAAGATGCATTTTCATGGAGATGCGAAAGATTTCTTTGGTGATGAGAACATGCTCAAGACGTATTATGAATCCGCAATGCAGGCACATTTAAGGCTACACCAATTCAATGCCAAATCTAATCCTCAAAATGTTCCATCTACCTAAAACCAAATAGATTTAGTAAAATGGCCATCTTGGAAATTTTGGAGTTCGGATTCATGCAACGTGCATTAATCTCGGGCATCGCTGTTGCCACTATATGTTCTGCTATCGGTCTATTTCTAGTTCTTAGAAAGCATTCACTATTTGGAGATGCGATGTCTCATGTCGCTTTTGGTGGTTTATCTATAGGTTTATTCCTCAATCTATATCCAATATGGACGGCATACGCCTTTACTTTAATCGCCGCGTTGGGAATTACAAAAATGACTGATTCCATCAAGATCCCACCAGATTCTTCGGTCGCAATCTTGCTTTCATCTGGACTAGCTATTGGAATAGTTCTAATAAGTCTGTCAGGAGGATACTCTCTAGACCTTTTTAGCTTCCTGTTTGGAAGCATCTTGTTGATTAGTACTCAGGATACTATTACCATTGTATTTCTCAGTATTTCGATTCTTTCAATTATAGCAATAATGTATAGGCGTTTGATGTACATTACTTTTGACGATAAACAAGCTAGGGTAAGTGGCATCAATGTGAAATTTGCTAACTATATTTTCATCGTGCTCGCTGCAATAACTGTAGTTACATCGATTCGATTAGTAGGCGTTCTCTTGATATCTGCGTTAATAGTCCTACCCAATATAACTGCAATATTATTTGGAAAGGGTTTTAAGAAAACTGCCGTGATTTCAGTAGGTATAGCTGTTGTGTCAGTTGTGTTGGGAATTATCATTTCTTACTTAGCTAATGTTGCTCCTGCAGGTGCCATAGTACTTACCAGCGTGGCCATATTTCTGTGCACTATTGTCACGCGCGAAATTAGGAAGTCAATCCGATCTGGAAAGATCACGGAGCCAAACGTACACAATAGATCTCATTAGGGGTAAACATATTTTCCAATAGATTGCAAACATGTTGGCATATTCAGTTGGTTTCGGCAAAAACTGCATGAGGTCAGCTTACGACCTCCCGATTTCAATTCCAAGTGTTTAAGGATATGATGGGTTACGTGTAACAGTATACTTTCAAAGGTGCCAATCATGCTTAATAAAAAGACGAACTCTAATATACGAAATCGTCACACGTTACTCGAAATCAGAAACCTAAATTATCTCAAAATCTTGTCAATCCTTGATCCGTCTACATAGTAAACATTTATTTCGGGTCAATCTGCAAGCATGTGATGGAAACACGAGCGCTGCCCTGTGTGACAGGCAGGACGGTCAGACTCAACAATATATAGCACTGCATCCAGGTCACAATCCATACGAATTTCTCTGACTGGTTGTATGTTCCCAGATTCTTCCCCCTTCATCCAAAGCTTGCCCTTAGATGTGCTCCAGAACCAAGCGTTTCCAGTCACACTGGTTTTTTTTAACGCTTCTTGATTGACGTAAGCCAACATTAGCACTTCCTTAGTGTTGTGATCCTGGACTACGACAGGGATTATTCCATTCCTTTTTTCGAAGTTGACAGATTTCAATGATTTGCTTTCCATGCCCCGACCTAAACTAAAATTGAATTACTGCTAAT
>JAATVS010000291.1 GCA_014523695.1 Nitrososphaerales archaeon TH5895 | reverse complement strand
TTATGAAGAATATAGTGTATGTAAATGGATTGACCATATGTTGACTTACATCTATTGTTCCATTTTCCAAGAGCTGTCCTAGGCTAAGTTTGTATTCTGATCCACCAGCGTCACCTAACCAAGCTTCATAAACATTTCCTTCTGCAGGAGATGCGCTGACTAATCCCTTGATCTCCGTTTGGTGACCATCTGAAGATATTGCGATATCCCCGGTTTTCTCTCCACCATATGGATTACCACCCTCTGGCTTGGTGAGTTCTCCGGTCACGTTTGCTGTCTGCAACTGAGCACTATCCCCAGATTCATTCTGAGCAAACACGTTTTGCTCCGCTTGGCTTCCCATTCCATATGTTAATGACGTCATTACCGCTACTGCAAAAGTCAGTACGGCTAAATAAGGCAGTTTTCTTGATTCAAACAGGTTTTTCATTATTTGTAGTTAGAGTTAGTAAACAAAATATAATAGTATTACCTATCAGGGAAAATTGGTATTCCCTTCATCCGCGTGCATCAAGGTGCAAAAATACAGTTGAGCTCTCAATTCCTTAACCTTACAAGCTATATATATAATGTTGAGTAAAATTCAATGATAATCAAAATGGGCGAATACGAAGTAAAGAAAGAAACAACCTACGAGGTGGATACTCATGATGATACAAAGGATGATGTCAAAGATGACGTCAAAGAAGCAGGGCATGAGGTAAAAGAGGGTGCAAAGGATGCGAAAGACAAAGTGAAAGCAGGAGCAAAAGCAGTATTTAACAAAGTGAAAGATCCTGATAAAGATATAGGAACAGAATACGATAAAGAAAAAATAAAGGAAAAAACTGATTAATTCAAATAGTAATCAGTATCCGTAAGAATAGTTTAGGCATAAATCAGATTTCCTTTTCTTTTAATGTTCAATCTTGTTTTACCATAATTGGCAATGTGTAATTTCTGAATAGAGGTATAAGGAGTAGGTTCCTGTCTAATCCAACTCGACAACTTAGCATCTGTTGATAATTACTTAATTATTGGCGCGGGATTATTGATTGGATTTAACCTACACTAAATCTTTATTCATATACCGAATACTGGCTAGAGCGTAACTATGCCTGCAATGTCAAACAGGGATGAAATTGCTCATTTCATGAAAAACAATCTAAATCGCAATAGGAATTCTCTCTGAATTAGGTATTTAGCATTCAGTCTCTTTTTCCAACGGACGAGCTTCCTGATCGAAAGTTAGAACGATAGTATTATCCGTAGTATCAAACTTCGCCTTTGTTTCAAAAGAATCCTCCAACAAAAGCCTGTAAATCTCCTTGAATAAATAAGAGTACTTTGACCCCATATTATGTTCAATTATGATCTTCTGAGTATTGTCAATCTCTTCGGCTCTGTAAGGGATATCTGAAATTCTTGACCAGTTTTCCAGAATACTTAGGAAAGAGGACATCGTAAATTCTCCCCGTAACAATAAACCTATGTCAACAAAGTCCTTCTTAGCGCTCGCTTTTGCTAAATCGGATAATTGTTGTTCTGTAAATTTTTCAAGGATTCTAGCTATGAAAGGCTTTGGTACATAGTATAATTTAGCCTGAGCAGCATAGAGATGCCAATCCAGGTGCTCGTTGACGATCTGATTTACCAGGGTATTAACGCTTATCTGTCTTGTCTCGGCTTCCTTGCATAATTGCTCTAGGTTATCAGAAGGAAGCCTAAACGTTACGCCTTCAGTAGCAGATTTGCGTCTTTTAGTAGCTGTCTTCACGGAAGGGCTCCTACGTCTCCATTCCCGGGGAATACATTGTACTTGTTTAATTACAAGTGGAGTTATTTAACGTATTTGATTAATTAAATTACACAAAACACCAACGTTTTTTATAAAAGATAAGCTAAATGGATGTAATGAATAAGCAATCTATACAACATGGTGAATATATTCTATACGAATATCCTGTTCACGCTGTTCAAGAAATAGAACGGCAAGATAATCCTGTAGTTACTCCTAATTTACGTAAATGTCCATCATGCAAAAGTGAGGCGACAATTTTTGATGGATTAAGTGGTGAAATAATCTGTACGTTCTGTGGTACCGTCGTTTTGGATAGGCAGGAAACCCCAATAAGCGATATAAACGCGAGAAACAGATCTGGTATGCCATCTTCTCTTGTTTTCCCTGATAAGGGTCTATCAACTGTTATAACCTACTCAAATACTGATGCCAATGGTACTGTTCTAAATCAAGAACAGATTACATCAAGTAACAAAATTAGATATTTGGACAAGATCTGGGGTAATAACAAGAATCATCTAAGAAATTTTAAGAATGCATTCGGTATTATGGCAACAGTTAGCGACAAGTTAGGACTCACCAACCCCGTAATAGAAAGAGCTGCATACTATTATCGAAAAGCATTTGACAATAAATTGATCAAAGGAAGGGCTATAAAGGAAATGGTTGTAGCGAGCGTATATGCCTCATGCAAAGAAATGAGTGTTCCACGAACATTACAAGAGATATCATATGCTGCTAACGCAGAGCCTATTTTTTCAGGTAGGTGTTACAGAATAATGTCTAGAAAATTAAAAATTAACCCTGCCATAGTCGACGCATCGTCATACATTTCTAAAATAGCGACCAATGCACAGATCAGTCAACAGACGTATAGGGAAGCGGTAAAGATGCTGAGTGTAGCAAAAAAGAATCCTATATGCCATGGCAAAGATCCTAAAGCAGTAGCTTCAGCCGTCTTGTATGCCTCTTGTTTAAAGAAAAATGAGGCGAATATTAGTCAAGCCAGAATAGCAGCAGCAGGCAACATAAGTATAGTAACCCTAAGAAAGAGACTTGTGGACATTTTGAAAATATGCCCAGAGGTAAATTATACAAAAAACCGCAAGTGAATCAAATAGCAGGTTTTAATCAAAAACTTCTTAGTTGAACTTTTTGTTCAACGCGTCACGGCAATAAATGTGATAAATGAAGTGCAAATTGTTCTTTTCAATTCAACGTTTGCTGCAAATCAAGTTTTTTTAGATTACCTGACTGGTGAATGCAAGTCTATGAAATTTTTCCGCTTCCATCCACTGACTTTTTATATGGAAATTACGTATTGAGATCTATATTTGTGGGAGGATTGTGAATGAATGACAGCGACAACCTTTGGATAGTTGTAGACAAACAGTTAAAAAATTCCGAAATCTTTCGCGAAAGTAAACACCTTCACAGATGTGAGAATTGCGGGCTCATCTATTCTCATAGTCCATTCAACTCTAAGGGAAAGCTTTGTTCCATTAGATCGGATAAGGGAAAGTGCCCAAAATGCACACGGTAAAGACTGGGGGCAAATAAACTACCTATACCATTATCATGATTTGCTTCATATCTACCCTATAACACGGTCAGATAATCATTTGATAATTCCAATTGATGTTGAGGAACGAAGGCTGAAAAACCGATACTCCATGCATAAAGTCCCCGGTCACACATCAGATGTCATTACCTCTAACATTACGCCTAACCAAGCCTTATTAGACAAGGCTGCAGAAATCCTCAATACAGGGAATAAGTATGTAGTTTTCGTTGGGCATGGGGCCCTTGGGGCTTCCGATCAAGTGACTTCTGTTTGTGAACGCTTGGTTGCCCTGATGTTAAGGAACTATTAGGCAAAGCAGGGGTTCAAGAACTGACAAGCTAATTAAGCCCCATTTGGTCGCTACTATCTTATCTGATGAATTAGAGGATGATGCGATAATTTCGGTAGATAGTGGAACTATCACTAGTGGGGCAGCTCGATGCATCAAAATAAGAAGAGGAATGCATTTTTCGCTGTCTGGTACTTTAGCGAGTATAGGATGCGGTCTACCATACGCCATTGGATTATCACTATATAGGAACCAAATTCATGAAAGGGTACGGGACCTTCATCATCGTAGTTAGAAGGTACATCATGAAAATAATCAGGTCGTACAAAGATGCTGTGTTCCTATCAGAGAGATCATTCATTCCATCGCACCTTTATTGCATACTAGTGTTGTCTAATAATCAATGCGATGTAGTGTGTATATTTGATCAAAATATTGTCTTAGGTAGAAAGGGAATCAACAACAAGAATTTCTCTCCATAATTTAATCTCTGGGTGACATATATAGCATACCAATGATAGAATTTCGTTTCACCCTATCCAGTATGGGAATTAGATGGCTATCTAGAATCCTATTTCCCTATTGATGGAAATCAGTTCATTCATTCTGTTATGTATCTCTAAGTAGCGTTTTCCTTTTTCCGTAGTACGATAGGTTTGAGCTCCA
>JAATVS010000290.1 GCA_014523695.1 Nitrososphaerales archaeon TH5895 | reverse complement strand
GAGTTTGTTTCAGATCGAACTTTCATGTATTCATTGGATTATAGCAAAAAAATATTCTTGTAATAAAGGACTATGAAAATGACACTTCCTAACCTCTAGAACTAATTAAACTAACCCAATTATACTAAATCATTGCTCCATAGGCATTATGGTCACGATATTTTCTGGCAATCTGATAGCAAGCATCTTCGCTACTGTCTTGGCAGTCCAAATTGGAATTATGATGATGCCTTTGACAACACCGAATGCAGGCTACGCCGAAGACAAGAGTACCAGTATCTCATGCGACGGTGTAGGAATGTGTGAGAAAACTGAATGTGTGGATGGCTCCTGTAATACTAGTCCGACAAACTCTTCAAGTATAGTAGATAGCCCATCACCGTTGTCAAGTACGACCGACGAGGATTCTAATGGTGCAGGCAACGCAACTAATACATCACTGACACCTCTTGATCAAAGAATGGGTATACGCGAGAATTTGAAGAGATAGAGAAGTTTCTTATTTTTTATTCTGGGTTATGAGGTCACAAGGTAAATGGAACGGAACAATTAGCAAGAATTGAGAGAATTCAATAACGCTTATCCAATTAATACCTGATCATGGGATTAGTATCTGATCGTTAGTGTCATGTGAAGATTGTGATGGATAATGCCAGGTATTTCTTTCTACACGAACAAGAGATTGTAATAGCTTAACCAGTGAACAATAGTTAGCTACTTAGTTCCCATTCGGTAGCCCTTTGCAATTAATTCCTCTCTAAAACATACTTGACAAGAGAATCAAGATTAGCAGTGGCAAGGCAACAAACCTTGTCAGCTGCTCCATAGTAGAGGAATAGCTTGCCGTCTATCACACAAGCACCAGATGGAAATACTACATTGTTAACATCGCCTCTTGTCTCATACTCTCTCTCCGGTTCTAGAATGGGACTTGTACATCTGCCTAATACTATATTAGGCTCATTTAAGTCGAGTACGGCTGCTCCTGCTCTATAGACCTTAGAGTTACTTACGCCGTGGTATATTACTAACCAACCTCGCTTAGTCTTAATGGGAGGAGGACCAGCTCCGACCTTTGCGGCTTCCCAATCCTGTTCCGGTTTTAAAAGTATGGAATACTTCTGGAAATTTGTTAGGTTAGAGCTCTCCGCGAGCCATATACTTGGTCTCTCTACGCCATATGACGAACCGATCCAAGAACTAGGTCTATGCAAGGAAAAATAGCATTTTCCGTCATGTTCGTTTAATGATTTTAGATCACCAGATGTAGGGGACATCTTTGCCGAAAAATAAACGACATCCTTATCATCATGCAACATTGGGGTTATTATTCCCAGTCGTTTAAATTCACGGTAGTCTTCTGTTGTTGCCAGAGCTGAGGAAACGATTGGCAATTCTCTAACATAATTTGAAGGTACTACATAAGTAAAGTAAGTTCTAGATTCCAGTTGGAACAAACGAGGATCTTCTATGCCATACTTTTCATATTCCTCAACCGGGTCGGTGGCTGTACCATTATTTCTAGTGAATGCATAGCCATCGTTGCTGGAAGCGTATCCAATCCTGGAAATGTAATCTCTGTATTCTCCGACTGCACGGTAAAGTAAATGTACCCTTTTACCGTCGTATATGGAGGCACAGTTAAACACAGATTTTGATTCCCACCAATTCTCCTCATTGGGAGTTAGTACGGGATTTTCATCGTACCTTTCAATGATTCCGTTTGCTGAGCTCACAGTATACCCGTTCATAACGTCTACATCAGTAATTTATAGTGTTGTACCACCAAAGATTGGGTAGTTTAATTTAGTATTTGTCAAAGTTAGATGTGACTGTGTAAATATCCGTAATCTTTCTCAAAGCGTCGAGTAAACCATTGTACTAGGGGGGTCAGTCTAATCTATAGTAAGATTGTATACTGTTTTTTATCTATACAACAGATCACAAACACGTAATAGCACAATGGAAATAGGTCACCTTGTAGCAACAGAAAAAAAATATGAATCCCCCATATCCGTTTACTAATCAGGAATTGGCGGTTGTCAGTGAACAAGATAGTATCATAGGATCTGCCTTACCCGACGTTGTCTATTCTCGGGGTTTAATCCACAGATTCGCTTCAGTCTTCATACTTGATGGTCAGAACCGACTTCTACTCCAAAAACGAGCATCTCACAAGAGAAGGCACGGTGGTCTTTTTTCCGAATCAGTCAGTGCCCAAGTAGAGTATAACGAGAGCTACCTTCAGGCGGCGTCTCGGAGAATTCAAGAAGAGCTGGGACTTATGACCCACTCTGACCCCCTCATAGAAATATGTAAGATGTACATGGATGTAGAAGAGGAGTACGACGACAATTACGATAGCTACACATACCTAAACAACGACGGCTATGGTCGAAGTAGTGTTAGCAATCGCTGGAAAAAGACTGCTTTTGTTACAATTTACAAGCTATACTTGCATGATGATACAATAAAGCATATCTCAATAAATCCTTCTGAGATATCTAATATCTATCTATTAGATTTGGACCGAGTAATAGAATTTTTTAATGCTAGCCCTGGTCTCTTCGTACCCGGCTTCGGATTCACACTAAAGGCATTTGTTGATATCAAGACATCCACGGATCAAATTCACTGATACTTGGACGGCTAGTTGTTATAGGACAAGCCACATGCATTGAGGGCCCATTCGTTTGTCCTGATAATCTTATAACAAGATTGAATGGTTCATCTGATCCAACCATTTCGCTTGATGCCGAAGACAACCTGCTGATATTATGTTTACAGATTGTTGACAAATTGAAGGGATAATTCACATCGTCTTTGAATATGAGCGACATTTTTTGTAGAGTATAAGATTCATCACTTGGACATTCTCGCTGAATCTAGCCGCCTCTGCACCAGTATTGAACTAAGCGAGGCGAGGCAATCATTGTAGATTTCATCATAATCAGTAATTTGTGGCTAGCCCCGATCCAATTCACAAAATCTCGATAGATAGGTCCCATTTTCTCTGTGATTGAAAAGAATCTATTTTGTCAATCACCACTATTGAGGGCTCACTATTGGCCTTAATTTTCCCAAATCCTTAGTATTACAGTAGGTAACCGCTCAATAATATTACTCAAAAATCAGGTAACTGACCTCGCCTACTTAAGGCAAATGCTGCCTTTTTTTTGATATGTCGTGTCGTCCTCTATGTAGATGTGGCCAGAGAGAAATGCGTCAAGCTCTCTATCCACCTAAACGTCCAGCTTTTATAAGCACACTTTATCAGATTAACACTCGTAGTGAGAATACTACCCTATGATTAGTCATGTATGGTAGGCATAAGGATCTTGTTCTATCTAGTTATTGGTGCCGTCGAATATTTGGAGTCTTTGCATGGCGGATTGAACAGTATTGTCCAAAGCATAATATAGACCGAAATCAGAGGAGATTCCAATGTTACATATTCATTTGCTTAAATGTATTAATTGCGACAATGAGCAGCTGCGGTGTCGGAATATATAGCCTGATTAAAATGAAAGTAAGAACCCTAAATCCAGCAACGGAAGAGATTCTTAGAGAATACGATATTCCCTCTGAAGAACAGGTTCTTCGAATGACAAAGAAGGCTGAAGAAGCTTTCAAAACAGAATGGAGACTAGTAGGGAACAATAACGGGAACAAGAGGGCCGATTACATGTATGGCTTTGCGAGTCAATTTAGGAAGGAAAAGGAAAAACTCGCTACTATAGCTACCAATGAAATGGGCAAAGCGATTAAGGAGTCAAGGTCAGAGGTAGAAAAGTGTGCTTGGGCGATAGAATATTTCGCAGATCATGGGGATATATTTACAACAGATGAAGTTATCAATACCGATGCTAGAAAGAGTTTTGTTACTTTCGAACCCTTAGGCGTTATTGCAAGCATTATGCCATGGAACTTTCCATACTGGCAGGCCCTGAGATTTGCAGCTCCCTCTCTCATGGCAGGAAACACAATTGTGCTTAAGCCAGCCAGTGCCACAATGCAATGTGGGATAGAAATCGAAAGGATTTTTGAAGAAGTCGGATTGCCAAGAGGAGTATTTCAAACGGCAGTAGGCGATTCCAGGGTTGCAGAATTCCTCATAGAGTCTGAGAGTACTAATGCCGTTACTTTCACAGGTAGTGTTCCTGTCGGTTCCAAAGTAGCACAGAGGGCTACTGGCCACCTAAAGAAGACGGTTCTCGAGCTAGGAGGGAGTGACCCATTCATAGTTTGTGAAGATGCTGACATAGAAAAAGCATCTACTGGAGCAGTCAAGGGTCGCTTTATCAATTGTGGACAGAGTTGCATTGCTTCAAAGCGATTCATAGTTGTCGATAAGGTTGCAGATGAGTTCGTTGAGCTATTTGTACAGAAAACAGAAAAACTTAGGGTAGGAGATCCATTATCTGATGATACTGATGTAGGACCATTGGTAAATCGTTCAGGTCTGGAAGCCATAGAGGGAATGGTCAAAAGAGCCATTAGTCAAGGAGCAGAGCTACTTGTTGGTGGAGAGAGATTGAAGAGTAAGGGATACTATTACAGCCCAACTGTGTTAGGGAAAATACATCACGATATGGAAATCGCAAAAGAGGAATCCTTCGGGCCGGTCGCACCGATACTGGTTGCTGAAGATGAAAAAGCCGCCATTAACATTGCAAATGATTCCAAATTTGGTCTTGGTGCAAGTATATGGACACAAAACTTGGACAAGGCCGAGAGACTTTCTAGGATGGTAGAATCAGGCATCGTGACTGTCAACAATGTAGTGCTCTCTGATCCGAGGGTCCCATTTGGTGGCATCAAGAATAGTGGATTTGGACGAGAGCTTTCAAAATATGGTATGCTTGAATTCGTAAATATAAAATCTGTGAGGTTTTACGACCAGCTTGCTAAAACCCATCACGTCGAATAAGAATTTGAAACATTAAAGTTTTGAATTACAGATAGAATACGCTTAGAGTGTATGCCAATTCACTAACCGTAGATATTCTAAGTCATGTACCTTCTACTGGCGGAGTCAAGAAAAAGTCAGCGTAGGATCGAGTAATTTCACTAGACACAGATAGGCATAGTGAGGACTAGAATATTGGAAGCAAAAGAAACCAGAAATAGATCGCAAGCACAGCAGAATTTAGACTCTAAAATACATTAGTGAGAACAATGGGTAAAGCGTTTGAAGAAATGAAACTGCGCACTTAAAAGGGAAGAACCAACAACCTATGACATTTCTAATATCCAGTTAAACTGTTTTCCTACTTTGTAGGAATACAACAAGGTTTATCAGACTTGTGATTTAAAAATAGCTTTAGAGATATGCTTTGAGTATCGACGCGATAGACTCCAAGATCTTGAAAAGTGTTCTAGTTGATGCAAGGCTTTCGTACAGACAGATGGCCTATCAAATAGGAGTTTCAGCTCCGACTGTTCTTTCCAGAATAAACAAACTCCAATATCATCGAATAATAAAGTCCTATTCTGCAATAGTAGATCATGAGAAATTAGGAAATGATTTGACAGCGATAATAGAGGGCACTGCTCAGAAGGGAAAGATCGCGGAGGTTGAACGTGCGATGTCTAAATTTCCTAACGTATGCGCTGTTTATGACATTACTGGGCTAACCGATATGGTAACTATAGCCAAATTCCGAAACCGTAGAGAACTCGGCAATTTTGTCAAAAGAGATCTTGCTCTCCCTTCGATTGAAAGAACGAATAGCCATATGGTACTTGTTACTGTGAAAAGAGAACTTTAGCTTTTTCTAGCAGAATAGCTAGGATTATCAACAAACAAATTGAAAGAAACCTACAGCAAAGAGTGGATCACAATTCGAAAATTCTCTCTTATGCCAATTAAATTTGTTTGTTAGAAATAGCTTATGTCTTGCCAAATTAAGTGGTATATCGATATTAAATCTTTAGGTTACAGGTATCAAAAAAACTGGCAAAT
>JAATVS010000289.1 GCA_014523695.1 Nitrososphaerales archaeon TH5895 | reverse complement strand
ATGAAATTAACTGGGCTAGGAAGGTAATACAAGCCTTGGAAGAGACAATGGAAAAGGGAATGGGTATAGGTGCCGTAACTGTGGACGGAAGGATGGTCGATGCCGCTCACTATCGACAAGCTAAATCTGTACTGGACTCCTTGAATACTAAGTGACATGTAATCACATCATTGTATTCATCTGATCTAAACATAATTAATGTAGTCATGGTTTGAAATGCAAATTAGCGATGTTTTATGATCAATATAATTACAGAACACTAGCTCGGGACGTTCTGTCGGAGGGTACTTTAACACCACAACACCACAACACCACAACACCATAACACCACATTCATTATCATATTTCATATGTATTATGAAAATTCATAAATGGCTCTTTCCCTCAGGTGCACTTTTTGAGGGACCATAATTCATTGTCTGGGTGCTAGCCGTTTCCTATCAAGATTAGCTTCTAGCTAGGACTTCTCGCTATAAGTGTACTCAAATAAGTAGTAAATTTAATATATCCCGACCCATGCCTTTATTGAGTATATTTTAGGTGAATAGAGGATAATGTCAATTCAACAAGGTACAGCTGGTGGAATGCCAGTCTTAATATTGAAAGAAGGCTCGAGTCAAACTAAAGGTCGTGATGCTCAGAAGAATAACATAACTGCGGCAAAGCTCATAGCAGAGGTAGTACGTTCAAGTTTAGGACCACGAGGAATGGACAAAATGCTCGTGGATTCTCTTGGAGACGTGACTATCACCAATGATGGGGCTACAATTCTCAAAGAAATCGATGTCCAGCATCCTGCCGCAAAGATGATGGTAGAGGTTGCTAAGTCGGTTGATAATGAAGTGGGGGACGGTACTACATCTGCAGTCGTCCTTGCGGGAGCACTCATTGAGAAAGCAGAAGAGCTAATTGGAAAGGATGTTCATCCAACCATTATAGTTGACGGTTATAGGAGGAGTGCAATCAAGGCGATTGAAATACTCAACAGTGTCGCGATAAAAATCCATGGTAATGAGAAAGATCAACTTACAAAAATCGCAAAGACTTCAATGCAAACAAAATTAGTTTCCAAAGATTCAGATCAGTTGGCAGAGCTGGTTGTTACTGCTTCCCTTCAAATAGCTGAGAAAACGGCAGGTGGATATCGAGTAGACTTGGATGATATCAAGGTGGAGAAGAAGGCTGGAGGATCTCTGCGAGATACTAAATTGATAAGGGGCATAGTGCTTGATAAAGAAGTTGTGCACGGGGGAATGCCAAAACGCATCGAGAAATCGAAGATCGCGCTGATCAATTCTGCCCTTGAAATAGAAAAGACTGAATTTGATGCAAAGATCAACATTAGCTCCCCTGATCAGATGAAGATGTTTCTTGAGGAAGAAAATAAGATGTTGAAAAATATGGTGGATAAGATTATCGGTGCAGGTGCCAACGTTGTCGTATGTCAAAAGGGTATTGATGACATAGCACAACATTATCTGGCAAGGGCTAATATTTTGGCAGTTCGAAGGGTCAAAGAAAGTGATATGACAAAGCTTGCTAAAGCCACAGGTGCAAGAATCATAAGCAATCTTGAAGACCTTTCAAGTAAAGACCTTGGGGCCGCAGATCTGGTAGAAGAGCGAAAAGTGGAGACAGACAAGTGGGTCTTTATTGAAGGATGCAAGAATCCAAAGGCAGTCACAATACTTGTTCGAGGAGGCTCACAAAGAGTTGTCGATGAAGCAGACAGATCATTGCACGATGCATTAAGTGTCACAAAGGACGTATTAGAAAAACCAGCCATAGTCGCAGGCGGAGGGGCTCCAGAGGCGTACGTGGCTGGAAAATTGCGCGATTGGGTAGGCACTCTTTCGGGTAGAGAACAGCTTGCTGCAGAGAAGTTTGCAGAATCATTGGAAGTCATTCCTCTTACTTTAGGTCAAAATGCGGGCATGGACCCTATCGATGTGCTGACTGACTTGAGGGCAAGACAATCAAAAGGCTCAAAATGGACTGGAATAGATGTTAGGAATGCAAGAATTGCAGATATTTCCAAGTTGGAGATAGTCGAACCTCTTGTTGTGAAGGAACAAATAATCAAGTCGGCTACGGAGGCGGCATCGATGATCTTACGTATAGATGATGTTATTGCAGCAAGCAAATCAGCTGGAGGGCCTCCTGGTGGCGGCATGCCTCCTGGCGGTATGGGCGGCATGGGCGAGATGTGATCATTAGAACGGAACTTTGACCTCTTCAAAGAGGTATCTAATTTCTTGGTTTTGTTTTTCTCACCTACCCATGTTTTTATTGCACAAATTTAGAAGGGTTCTACTGGATGTTCAGTTCCTTCTCGATTATGTCTTTTATAGAGGAACCAGTCTCCTGCAAGTCAAGCAACTTTGTTAGATAATCTACCCAAGAAATATCTCCTAATGCTCTCTTCCAGGATGCATAATTAGAAATTAATTTGTCAAACGATTTACGGTGATACTCGCAATACTTCTCAGCTGTCGCTCTAGAACAAATCAAACATACTGATTTGGTAGTAGCCATTTATTTGATATCATAGATTGATAAAAGAACGGAAGTTGAATACCTGCTATGTTAAAATGTCATTCGATCACTTGACCCAGTGTTAGTGGAACTCTGAGGGGTTCTGATATTGGAGTTTCTTTTGATGGATCGGTAAACGTGACTACAGCTGTAACATTCTTTAACGCATTGTCATTGAAAGTAGTTGCTAGTGGGATTGTACCCGTCTCATTTGTAGTTATAGGAGAAGGAAAAGAGGATGTTCTGACTAAAGTTTCGTTTGTAGCGTATACCTCCATTATGGCATTTACTGGTTTGCCGATTACATCTGGATTTGATACATTATAATCTACAAAAAGCTTTACCTGATTCCCAGGATCGACAGTCAAAGGTATGTAATGAGCAGCCGCAAGTCCTAGGGAGATGCTTTTAGGTTCATCCGAGGTTAGATT
>JAATVS010000288.1 GCA_014523695.1 Nitrososphaerales archaeon TH5895 | reverse complement strand
TTGCCAGCAAGATTTCTCGATATAGCAAATATGCAAATAAGTTTGTTCTTGCCACGACCCCAGTAAGCGTATTACCAATACCAGACCTTTTTCGATTTCCGGTACGCGCAAGGAGAGCCGATGAGCTTAAGAAATTAAAGCTCGTCTGCGACAAATATTACAAGGATCCCCCCATAGAAATCGATGACATTCTCAATGGTAGGTTGCACATGATCTATATCATTGACATCGATGAGGGAAAAATCCAAGAAATGGATGTAGAGACATATTTCGATCAGCTACAAATTGCTTCTGAACTTTCGACTAGAATTATGGAGAAATTCTAGGTCATGATAGTTTTTCCAATATGAGACGAGTAGTCGTCGTTACCGAAGTGTGTCCTTCTGGGGAACAGTCATAATAAATCTTCAATTATTCATCTCAAGGCATCTAAATTCTTCTTTACATTAAAGCAATAAGATTCTGAACAAGCAATTTCTGAATGCATAGTTATACTAGTCTTCGTCCTACCGCTTAATAGCTATGTAAAGGGAAATCTTGCGATGTCTGACAACAAAGAATTGCTAACGATAGCAGTCATAGCTGCAGCATTGATGATGGTATTAGGTACTTCGATACCATCAAACGTCTTAGCAAGCACTAGTATTGAAGCCGCAGAACCAAGTGACGATAGTGGAAATGATGACACTAGTAATAGTGGCGGTGGCGGTAGTGATGAGAGCGCAGTTGACAACAGTGGTGATAAGAGCAGCAATGACAATGGTGATAGTGGTAGTAAGGATGACAGTGGAGATGATGAAAATAGTGATGATAGTAGTGGCGATAATGATAGTTCCGACTCCAACAGCGGCGGCGTCCCTGAAGACTATCTGGGCGAATATTCAACGTGCGTTACGGATCTATCTACAGATGACAGCATATTGAGCCAAGATGATGTAGTCGATTGTTATGGGCAAGTTTTTGGTCCAAATCCGACTCATGAGCTAGGTCCATTGATGCAGAATAGTCCAAACGCGCCTGCTACAAACATGCCAGGATTTGAAAATATGCCTTCTGCAATTCAACAACCAGGAGATCAACAACAGATGCAGCCACTGGGTCAAACACAGCCACAAGATGGACAACAACAACCAGTTCAGCAACAACAATCATATCCTGCAGTAGGAGATCAACAACAAGTACAACCATTAGATCAAACTCAGCCACAAGACGGACAACAAGTACAACCATTAGATCAAACTCAGCCACAAGACGGACAACAAGTACAACCATTAGATCAAACTCAGCCACAAGATGGACAACAACAACCAATTCAGCAACAACAGCAACAACCACAACCATATCCAGGTATGGGAGGCCAGCAACAAATGTCACCAACGGAGCTTCCTATTGACGCAGGAATCTTGGATGTAGAAACGATCAAAGAGATAGTAAAGAACAGATTAGCACAATAGAAAAATAGCTACCTGCAAACACACGATTTAGCAGTCAGCTAAATTCTTCCCCCTTTTTTGGTTACCAGATAATCAGCAAGAAATAAAGAACCAAAATTTACATTCAAGTATGAAAACTGCATAATGAACCTTTTTGCCATACTATTGAAGCAAGATGACCCTTCAAAATGCACAGCTACTAAACTGGCTAAATTTCGTCTACTGAAGACGATCGTTCGACCAAGACATGACACTTTAGTCTTGAACCCATTTTCTAGGGTTTGTTTAACAAGAAATGATCGGGGTCTATCCCCAGCCCTATGCGTTATTGATTGTTCATGGGAACGATCTGATGCTGTCCTTCAAAGTAGAAAATGGAATTCCTATCCATTTTTACGTAAATTACCTGCGTTACTTGCCGGAAACCCAGTCAACTACGCCAAGTTAGGGAAACTTTCAAGCGTCGAGGCATTGGCGGGAGCGCTCCTGATACTGGGATACCACACCGAAGCATCCATAATCCTTGACAAATTTAAGTGGGGACATACCTTCTACGAACTCAATTTGTATGTCTTGCAAGAGTATGCCAAAGCTGAAAACGAGGACGAAGTGTATGATATTCAACGTCAGTACTTTGAGCAACGAGCTTAAATTATGGCATAAGGTAACGATGAGATGAGAAGTGGTGAGCTGGTGTGTGGGTTACTCGAAAGAGAGGAAACTCCTCCCTCTATGCAGGCACTCGGATCAGAGATGATCGGTCGGAGACGGTCGGCTCCGGAACAGAAAAGATATCCAGCCTGGA
>JAATVS010000287.1 GCA_014523695.1 Nitrososphaerales archaeon TH5895 | reverse complement strand
GAATTCTTTGTGAGACGACTTAGCTTTATGTTTGCCTTCTAGCTATAGATGTAAAAGAGGATTGGCATTAAAAATAATCAATATTTAAATCTGTTTATATCATAAAATATTAACTTGAACGCAACGTCAGATCTCAAGAATGTCTTTACATGAAGCACTTTCCTTGATTATTTATCTTGCTTATTGATAGTGATCACTCAGTTCCTTATAAAGAAAATTGTGGATTCCAAGCCCTATTTTATGGAGTAGAATTGGTAACAAATGGGGAACCATTGAGTGATCATACTATATTACTTGGCATGTAGTCATACCGATTACCTCTTTTTATATCAGCTTCTTCATCAGCCCCTAAATTTCTTCGACAAACTAGACAATGCATTTCAACCCAAAGGCTCCAATAGTTAAAAACAGCATTACATTTGGGATTCGGGCATTTGATAACATCTGGGGCCATGTATTTCTGAGTTGGCATATTGTCCCTCACTATCTGTTCTATGTATCTGGCATGGTCATTGTCAAATCTATATCGAACAAAATGGTTCAAGTAAGGAACTGGGAAGTCTATGGGATCAAAATATTCCTCAAATAAAATGATAGGTTTTCCAGCACTTGCAGCTACCCCTATCTCAAATCCAACCCAATTGTGTGTAAACTGAGGTGTATATCCCGGAGGCCTAAGTATATTTCCTCCAAGTAAGACAACTAAACCTATACAACTCCTACTAATAATATTTTTAATAAGTGGGCCAGGATTATCCGAATGCAAAAGTTCTAGCTCCATGAGAACACATTCCAACCCACTATCATCAATGACTTCCTTAAACCAATTCTTTATTGTTTCATCATATTGATTATGTGAAATGAAAACGAATGCCATCGATTAGTTAATCTATGACACTTATTTAAGGTCGAAGAAGCGCTGAAGTTTTTAGATATAATCGGAAGTGCTGATGGAACAGGAAATAGAAAGTAAGGTGGTGAGGTTCTCCAAAAAGACCAAGGATTTAATGGAATAAGAAACTTGGATAGCACATCAGTTGATGAGGATGACATAAAGCATTATCTTGAAGATGTATTGATATAACTAAAAGGGAAAAATAATAAAAACCACTGACATCTCAATTCAGATAACTGTCATTCGATGCAGTGTTATTTGCCCTCCAATCCTCCATAACTATACTCATTAATCTATTACACCAAATTTCGTTATGTTTATTACCCGTATTTCAATATCCAACATGAGACCTGGTTCAGTTATTTATCGATGCGATCAAGTTCTATTGATTTAGTTCCTTAGTATTGTATTCTCCATTAAATTTATTCTGTCATTAGTTCATGAAATCTCTCTAGACACTAGTTGGAAGGATACTTAACAACACTAGATTTGCTACCCTTATTATAGACTTACACGAGAAGAGCAAGATGCTGACGTTAAAGCTCAAAAACTTAACGACAAAATTCCCGGAATCATCTTAAACAAATTTAATATAAAGTTCCTTGCTAAACGTCTTGTTATAATTACTGAATGGGTAAAAACAAATAAACAGACACAGCATTTCAAGATAGGGTATTTTGGTGCAAGTACTGGAACAGCTGCGGCAATTGAAGCTGCAGCTGCAACTGAGCTTCGTAACCATATATTAGCTATAGTGTCTCGAGGAGGCCGACCTGATTTAGCATCCAAAGATTCGCTTAGAGCTATTAATGCAGCAACAATTTTGATTATGGGTGACAAAGATTCGAAAGTTGTGATAGATTTGAATAAGAAGGCCTTGAAAGAGCTTAAAAATGCAAGAGGAAAGAAGTTAATAATGATTCCCAGAGCAGGTCATTTATTTGATGAACCCGGTTCTATAGAGATGGTTGGACAGCTTACACTTGACTGGTTTAAGAATCAAATGTGAAAAAATCTACGGGATTAATCAGGAACCAGTCTCCCATTTTGGAGTAACCAGGATTTATTCCAAACAAACAAATCAAAGTTCTCTTGCTTCAATAAATGTAAAGTCTCCTCTCTCTTCATCTTCATATATTTCGAATCCTTGCTCTTTTATTATATCACGGAGTTTAGACAATCTTCCTTTCATTGACTTTATAGTTTCTGCAATAAGCAAATAACCATTAGTTGCAAGACATCTCTTCGCTTCTTTAATATAATCCCGCCAGTTTTTACCCATTAGCGACAAGGAGAAAACGGCTACATCTAATGCTTCATCGGGAAGAGGAACTAATTTCATATCACCTGCTGTAACTTTGTCATTTATTGCAACATGGTCAAAGCTATTTACTCTATTTTCTCCAATAGCTTCTACGATTTTAGCCTTTCCACATCCAAAGTCCCCTACTTGTAGTCTAGGGGACAACTCCTTGATTCTTTTGATTATTACTTCATATGGAATGATACTCCAAGTCTTACGTGCTTCTCTATATTGCCTATGATACTCCTCCCATTCCTTTACATCTTTTAGCATTCTATGATGAGTAGTTTCTGAATTTTCAGTATTTATTTGATTGTTAAGTCTTGTAAAATCACCATATTTTCGTATACGTTGTTCTATTTGTACAGAAGTTAATTCAACGTTAAGATCTCTTCGAGTAATACTTGATATTTCTCCACTCTCCAATCTCTCTAACCACTTTACTGCTTCCATTGCTGCTTGCTGTGGTGAGACAAGATTCTTTTCGGGCAGTCTTCCATCAACAGCACAATCTGCTTATGTACGCTTAAACTGAATCCTATTCCATTTCAGTTGATCGTAAGGATAACCACTTATACTTGCCTTGACGACATATACATTAACCACATCTCTTATCTAACCCTTTCTTACTAAACGACCTAGAAGTTGTTGATACTGGGCATTGGTCCATGGTAACGTGTTAATAATTAGCCTGTTGCAAATATGCTGCCCATTTACTCCTACAGAAATAGGACGAGAAGCAATTAAAACTTGGATCTTTTTATTTAGAAATCTTGAAAGTCCTGTACGATCTGCACCAGTATACAATGCATATGAATATCCCGCACTACACACAGCGATTGATAATTTCTCGATCACATCAGTAACATATTCAGTATAGATAATAGTCTGACCTTCGATGTGCTTTACTATTTCTGGTATCCTAGCATCTGTCAAAAACTGTTCGATGGATAGCGGATTACTTTTAAGATGCTTTATGCTAATATTTTGCGGTCTACTTGCTTCTACTTCAATATGATCAGTATGTAGATCAATGTTATATTGTGGCAATTCCCTGATTGAAATAGTAGATAATTTTTCATATAGTGTGACAGCATTTGGGATTGTTGGTCTTGTTGCAACATCATCATATATCTTTCCAGTAATCAATTCTAGCAGAGACCTTCCTTCCATCAAATTATTCACTACTGGTGTTGCTGAGAGTCCAAGAACCTTCACTCTTTCATTTTTATTTCTAACTGCAGTCATTAAACCATCTAGATTTATACGCCTCTGACTTGCATCTTCATCTCTTTTCTTTACAAAATGAATCTCATCGAAGATAATAAAATCAATTTTTTCTTTCTGGCAAGATTTAATATATGATTTGGAGAATCTTCCTGACTGAATATATCATAATTCAGAACTAGATATTGCGATTTTGTTTCGTCATATTTTGCATAGAAGGCTTCTTTTCCCGTTATAACATTCGAATCAGGAAAAATCTCTACTATACTTTTTGCCCATTGATTTATAACATTATTTGGACAGACTATTACTGTCATTTTACTATCTATGACTCTACTGGATAATACTGCTGAGAGTGTCTTTCCTGCACCTGTGCTTGAGAAATTTCCAAAATAAGGAATAGTCTTAACTTTATGTGCTACATACAACTGCATAAGGGTTGGAGAATATGGAAATGAATATCCTTTTGGGATTGCCATATTTTGTATCCCCTGATAATCAGAAAGGAATGTCTCTACCACATTATCATGATATTTGTTACCATTTTTACCTTCCTTTCTTACAACCGCAAGCGTGTTTTCTCTATCTCTAAAGGCGCTTTTCCATAATTCATCGGTAGAATAATCAAGGTAGAATTGCATTAGACTTGGTAGAAGATAAAGTGAGTGATCACAAGATTGAAGAAACGATCAGAGGGTTGAGGACTAAATATCCTATGGCCACTACTATCCTTGAAAAAATACATAACATGGATCTCAAAGAAACTACAATGGCAATGTTTGCCATTGATTCAATGGAGAAATTACTAAAGCTTAGAGCGTCACTGATTCTGGTGTCGTAATCGTTCCTTTCAATCATTTTTAGAAATCTACAGGTTATCTCACTGTAAGAGATGTCGGAATGCGAGAAACATGAAAATATCTGTCACTCACAATAAAGTGTATCTGTGTTTAACTCATTTGGCAAATTTGGGTCAAACTGCTTTTACAGTCGGTCCTGATTTATAAAATATCAATAAATCGAAAATACTTATAAATTATAACCCATACATACATGTGGAGTTTGAGCTCAAATGATGACGACGACGGAATCACAAAAGATATAGCCGAAGATCGTGTGACAACCGAAGCAACATCAACAACAGCCACAACGTCAAGTGTGGATCCAAATATTCAACAAAAAATAGATTCAGTAAAGAATGTTGCAATCGCAATTAGAAATATCTCGGCAAGTATTAGAGATACCGTACATGCTCTACGTGAGAGCGGAGCGATTAATGAGTTGGTTGCAGCAGTCCATGAAGCAACTATTACTATGAGAGATACCACAATAGAGATAAGAAAGATATCTAGGGATCTTAAGGAAAGGGGAATGATCAAGGATACTGCCAAGACATTAGATGAAACCGTTGCAGCAGCAAACGAATCAGCTGAGTCATTCAGACAAACGGTGGAAGATATGAAAGAAGCAGCTCCTCAGACGGCTGAAGTAATAAGGAAAGCGAGAGAGCGTGTGAAAACTAAAAAGGCAAGTAGATAAGAAAAGTGAAATAGAGTCTGCAATAGAAAATTTTAGCGAAGTAACTTTTTGTATCTTCAAGGGACCGTTTATCATAGTATATTAAGTGAATTCTAGTCAGTACCTGAATATGCACAACCAGTAATAAATGGATCAGATGCTGATTGGAATGCCAATTCAATTGTCGATCCTGAGGTAGTAGCAAAATTCCGAAGTGTAGAATATCTAAGGATACGAAAGATGATTGCTCCAAATATTCATTCAAACAAGATACGTATTTATGCATTGAGCTAAATCACTCATGTAGGAGCAGGTCAATCCATATCTATCGGCTACACTACTTGCCTGTTACCTACTATTTCAATACAGCATTGATACACGAAAGATTTGAAGTGTTTCCATAGTCTTAACAAATAAGTCGCTAGATAGCATGATAAGTAAAGATTGTATAACATATGAATATGCAGCAGCAAGTACTAAAACAAGAATTAACTATTTCTCAAATTTTATACGAATACGGAAAAGAAGTTCACTCAGGTTCGGGAGCAATATTCGGATGGGAATAATGGCAGATGCGCTATCGGTGTATTAATGAGCTATTTTGATTGGGATGGTAACACCGTTTTGATACAACAAATACATTACATTTTGCATTATATGCATTAATTCTATCACACTTGTACAGTGATAGAATTAAATGATTTGGGCAAGATTTTCGACGAGATAGCAGATCATTTGGAAAACAAAGTTGGTAACTCATCAATACGAATCGAACATTTGAAGATAATATTCTACTACTATAGAAAGAGTAATGAATTTTATGACTTTTCCCTGATAAGTGAATAAATAGAATGTTGAGTTATGTATTAAATAATTGTAGCATGAGCAAACACATTATTATATTCATAGCCGTAGCTATAATAGGTTTTGCCGTCAATGAAAATATAGTTGTGACAGCTCAAACCAATTCTACAAACTCGGACAAACAAAAAATAGTTGTGACGTGGGTGGAAACACATGATAGAAAGACGAGCGACACTCCAGCGTTTAGTATTAGCGATGAAGATTTTTGGAAGACTTTTAACCCACTTCTTGAACAATCAATCAATGGATCTACGGATTCATCTTAATAATTTGACTTTCTTTGCAGACTAATTCAATATAAGCCGTTCTAGCTTTGATCGAAAATCTTTCTTTTTTCTAAAATAGATTTCCGACTTCAACAAACTTCAAACAAAAAAATAAAGACAGGATTTGTCTCCGGGGATTTAAACAAATGTTTTCTAGTTATTTTCTCCGTCCCCGCCGTCTCCATCACCGTCGTCGCTTCCACCATCACCTGTGGTTCCAGCAGCCGGCATACTCATGTTTCCACCAGTCATATTTGACTGTGCATAAATTGTGGATGCAAGTCCAGTCACCAATACCGACGCAACGATTGCGACGCCCATGGCTACAAAATATTTGACTTATCATCGAATTGCAAAGCAGGCTTTATCATATATAACAATTTTGGCTAGTATTTGGCAAGATGAAAATCTCTAGTCATAACAGTTTAATCTAATATTGTAGAGTTAAACTAAACATTGGACATATCAAGACAGAGTTGATGGGAATACGATTTCCCATTGACTCCTGTTTTTATAAAGTTTCTCTCATTTTATTATATACAGACTTTGCATCTTTACGTTATGTATACCGGTTTCATGCTCGGCTAATTCTGTATTTTCTTTAGTCTCGTCTCCAATAATGCTCTGCAGCTTTCTTAATCTAATACCCAAAATCTTTCTTTAACTGATCATTTCTTTTCTCATCTTATTCATCTTATTATAAACGGCTTATACTTTGGCATTCATCAAAAAGGTATGG
>JAATVS010000286.1 GCA_014523695.1 Nitrososphaerales archaeon TH5895 | reverse complement strand
GGACGAGATTCAAAAAGTACGTGAAATGATTGAACTTCCTTTAAGACATCCAGAGATATTTGAGAAATTGGGAATTGAAGCTCCTAAAGGTGTGCTTCTATTTGGACCTCCTGGAACTGGTAAAACATTGTTGGCAAAAGCTGTCGCTAATGAAAGTAATGCCCACTTTATCAGTATATCAGGACCTGAAATAATGAGTAAGTTTTATGGTGAATCTGAAGCACGTTTAAGGGAAATCTTTAAGGAAGCGAAGGAGAAGGCACCTTCAATAATATTCATAGATGAGATAGACTCAATCGCACCAAAGAGAGAAGAGGTAACTGGTGAGGTGGAACGACGAGTCGTATCTCAATTACTTTCATTGATGGATGGTTTAGAAGGCAGAGGAAAAGTTATAGTAATTGCTGCAACCAACAGACCAAATGCCCTAGATCCAGCGTTACGCAGACCAGGTAGATTTGACAGAGAAATTGAGATCAAAGTTCCTGACAAACGAGGTAGACTGGAGATAATGCAGATTCATACGCGAAATATGCCTCTAGATACTGATGTAGACCAAGATAAAATTGCTGGTGTAACTCATGGGTTTGTAGGTGCAGATCTTGAATACTTGTGTAAGGAAGCAGCTATGAAATGTTTGAGAAGGCTTCTACCTGAACTCAATCTGCAAGATGAAAAACTTGCTCCAGAGGTGCTAAATAAACTCGTTGTTACCATGTCCGATTTTGAAAATGCTGTAAAAGAAGTTATGCCGTCGGCTATGAGGGAGGTATACCTTGAATCGCCTGATGTTCCATGGACTGCGATAGGGGGATTAGATGAAGTTAAGCGTGAATTACAAGAGGCTGTAGAATGGCCACTTCGCTATCCTGATCTGTATACAAAGTTGGGCCACACCATGCCTAAAGGATTATTGATGTATGGACCTTCGGGCACCGGAAAGACACTATTGGCAAAAGCTGTTGCAACAGAATCAGAAGCCAATTTCATTAGCGTTCGAGGTCCAGAGTTACTTAGTAAGTGGGTAGGAGAGTCTGAAAGAGGTATACGTGAGATATTTAGAAGAGCTAGACAAGCTTCGCCATGCGTAGTATTTTTTGATGAGATTGATTCGATTGTACCCACGCGTGGTATGGGTGGAGACAGCATGGTCACTGAGAGAGTTGTATCCCAATTGCTAACTGAATTGGATGGGATCCAAGCTTTATCAGGGGTCGTGGTTCTAGCAGCAACCAATAGATCAGACATGATAGATCCGGCATTGTTGAGACCAGGACGATTTGATAAGATAGTGTTCGTCCCTATGCCTGATAAGCATGCCCGACAAAAGATACTGGAAATTCATTCTAAAGATAAACCACTGGGTCCTGATATAGACTTAAACAAGATTTCTGAGCTCACAGACGGCTTTAGTGGAGCAGATACGGGTTCTGTAGCAAACACCGCTGTTTCGTTAGTATTACATGAATACCTAGCTAGATACCCGACTCCTGACGAAGCTGCTAAACACGTGGCAGAAGCTCATGTGATGATGCGTCATTTTGAAGAGGCTGTGAAGAAAATCAAAGCTCAACGCGAGGGAAAACCAGGGGAAAGAGTTACGGTTCCGTATTATCGGTGATATCGATACCCATTATGGTAAATATTTCAAAATCACCATTTGTATTTGAATGAGCATAAAGCAAGACTTGGTTTTATTATTACTCGATATTGGGAATCAGTATCCTGTTAGTCGGCATAGTAACACTACTTGTATAAGCTAGCCCTTTGACCTGTGAATTTGCATCCGGCATCTAACAGCGATCTCATTTACAACTCATCCCAATCAATTCGGGGAATTTGGCGATCTTATAACATAGGTTATGCATATTGAAGGTAGAGAAGAAATTCCGCCGGTCAGTCTTTGACAACATGGAGCAATGTTTTTAAGTTATATGATTTACCGTTAACTAACAAAAAAGAATTGGTGGAAAATTCGCAAGTTCAACTGACAAAAAAACTAAATCTAGCAACTCACCACATAAATCATTTTGCAGAACCCATCGAGATTGAGAAGCTTGCTAGACATTACGGGACTCCGCTGTACATAATTGATGAAAATACATTGCATAAGAGGGTGCGTGATCTTCGGAACGCCTATGCGAGGTTCAATGGGCATGTAAAGCTTGCCTATTCTGTAAAAGCAAACTTTACGCCCGCTGTTCTAACTTCATTCATAAAAGATGGAATTACTTTCGACATAACTTCGTTAGGAGAGCTTCACTTCCTAACGAGATGCAAGGCACCCCCTGAGAACATGATATACACTAGTGTTACCGAAGAATTTCAAGAATATTATGAAGTGTTGCAATCGGGAATAAGAAAAGTTGTGGCTAGCTCCTTTAGCGGTTTGACTAATTTGGCTAAAGCGGCACATAAGCTTGCCATCAAACCCCTGACAATGATCAGAGTTAATCCAGAAGTCGGTGTGAAAGCGGAGATATGTGCCTCATATAAGAATGGGAAATTCGGAGTTCCGCTGAACGGGGGAACCATTGACAATGCTGCACAAATGGTCAAGCATCTTATGGATAATGATTTGTTGCAATTTGAGGGTTTTCATTTTCATCTCGGATCTCAAATTACAGATTTCTCGTGTTTTATTCACGCTTTTGATAAGATGCACAATTTTATGACAAAAATGAAAAAAGAGTTTCCCAAATTCACCGTAAATACGTTTGATATAGGTGGAGGCACCCCGGTATTTTATAACGAGTCCGTTCCAACGCCGTCTCAAATGGCAGACAGTTACGTACCCAGACTCAACAGGTTGGTTGAATCACACGGACCTTTTGATCTCTTGATTGAAAGCGGCAGATATCTTGTTGCAGAATCGTCCATGCTGATATCAAAAATAGTAAACACAAAGGAATATGATGAACAAGAAATAGTCATTGTTGATACTGGGTATCATCTATTGTTAGATGCGGCGCTTTTGAAGCAAGAATACCCACAAGAAACAGTATCCACACTCAGCCCTAGCAACGAACAAGGCCGTAGTACAAATGGTAAAAGCATCCACTTGACAGGTAGATTGTGCGATACATATGATGTATTTCCCCAGTCTAAGGCATCCGATCTTACCGGAGCAAAAATTGGTAGATATGTTTCATTCTACAACGTAGGTGCTTATTCTGTCGTCTTCAATATGCCTTTTCACTGCCAAACAAAACCAGCTATTGTTATGAAGACTATGAATGGCGAATACAGGCTGGTTAGAAGGGGGACTTCCTACGAACAATTGTTTATCGACGAAGGCGGAAGCTTAATCTAATGTGGTCTCGTCTCAATTGGGTTGAAATATGCGTTTGTTGTCTATTTATTCCAGATTATGTATGAGTAGAATGAACGACCTAGACCGGCACAAGGATAGACAGATTAAGGTCAGAGTGCATATCATTGTAAGAGGTAAGGTACAAGGAGTTTATTTCAGACAGAATGCTCAACGCGTTTGCAATGAATATGGAGTGACAGGTTGGGTACGCAATCTGGAGGATGGAAGTGTTGAAACTATACTTGAAGGGGACAAAAATTTCGTTGAAGATGCGATCAGCTGGTTTAAGATGGGGCCGCCAAGTGCACATGTAGAAAAGATTGAATTGAGATATGAAAGATATTCAGGGGAATTTCAAGATTTCAAAATAAACTACTAGTATCGCTTTCCATGATCTATAACCTAAATATCCCTTTCATACCAGCAGCCAGAGAGTCAACTGAGTCAAGAAATGCACTGAAGTACAAGTATGAAATCAACGTCAAATAGCCCTACGCCCTCATTGACGATATTGAAACTATCTACCCCGTTACTTGAAGTCATGCGAAAAGAATTAAAAGCTGTCATAGGAGGTGAGAGCTCTGTTGCGGTAGCCTTCTCTGGCGGAGTTGATAGCTCAGTGCTTGCAAAGATGTGTAAAGATTTGAACAGGTCAGTAACTTTATTGACGGTAGGATTTGCAGGCTCACATGACATGGTCTTTGCCACGACTATTGCTTCAATGTTACAGTTCCCTCATAAAAAATATGAAATCCAACAGGATGAATTCTATGAAAAACTGAAGGAGGTAGAACGGAGAATCAATTGTGGTATTGCGTCACATTTGGAAAACTGTATTGCCTATCTATTTGTAGCTCGTTTGGCTAAGGAAAATGGTTTTAGGGTAGTACTTACTGCGAATGGTTTAGACGAACTTTTCTATGGCTACAATCAGTATCGATTTGTGTATAAATATGGTGAATCTAGCATTATGGAGCTTACGAAGGTAAAGATTTTAAATGAATTGTTACTTATGGAAGAGATCGCAGCAGTAACCTCTGATTACGGCGTATCTATTAACAAGCCATTTCTATCAGAGAAGTTCATCGAATTTGCCAATACTATTCCAATTGATGAGAAAATAAAGGGCGAAAATGATATGCTTAGGAAACATATCATACGGAGACTTGCAATAGATATAGGTGTACCACAGGAAGCTGCTATGAAACCTAAAAAGGCACTACAGTATGGCTCTTCGATTCACAAATATTTTATGAAGCAGAATCATCATAATCAATGAAAAATGACTAAAACATAGATGCGAGCCGAGGGTGCAAGATTTTATTTTAAGGTGGCTGAGCATATTTGAACTGCGCTTCGCTGACCATTTTCGCTATGTTTTCAATTATACTTGACGATGCTCCAAGATGTTTTCCTGGCTCAAAAATGTTAATTAATTCTTCTGATGTCAAATGTTTTCTCAATACTGGATCATTTTGAATGGCGTCGAGGAATGATTGTCTATTTTCGATGGCTGAAAAAGCAACCCTTTGGATGTCTCGATAAGCGTCAAATCGAGGGATACCTTTCTTTATGAGCTGATCCAACACGAATTCGGCGTAAATTTGGCCATTAGTCATTCTCAAGTTCGAAGTAATTCTTTCGTTATTAATTTCTAAATTGATGAGGACATTTGTCATTAAATTTAGCATTTCATCCAAAAGAACGACTGTCATAGGAATAGTAAATCTTTCGTTGGCTGAGTTTGACAAATCTCGTTCATGCCAAAGAGAAACGTTTTCCATCGCTACACCTACTAACGCTCGCAAAAGTCTGGATAGAGATGTAACCCTCTCGCTTTTGATGGGATTACGTTTAACTGGAACGGCGCTACTTCCCATCTGGCCTCTTTTGAAGTGTTCAGATACCTCTCCGATTTCTGTTCTCTGCAAATTTCTGATTTCAACTGCGATCCTGTCTAGGGTTGTTCCTATGAGAGCGAAGAAAAATTGCGCCTCTGCATACCGTTCCCTAGGGACTACTTGAGTTGCAGCATCGACCGGAAATAGACCCAGTCTGTTAGCGACTACTCTTTGCACTTCTAGCGCAAGCTTATCCATTACTGATCCTGTTCCAACTACTCCCAGTGTCTTGCAAACCAGAAAGCGTTTTTTCCCCTCGTCAATTCTTTCCAAATGTCGGACAATTTCTGATGCCCAGACTGCGAACTTAAGACCGAAAGCAATTACACTAGCATGCTGGCCGTGAGTCCTCCCTACTGCTGGCAAATCTTTGTATTGTACAGCACGATCTGCAAGGACCCTTGCTAAACGGAGTAATTTCTTTTCGATGATCCTTATTGAGTCCCTTATTTGTAGAGAAATACTTGTATCTACTATGTCGCTGCTTGTTAATCCGTAGTGTATCCATGGTTTGGCCATCTCTGAACATTCTTCCGCGATTGCTTCTACAAATGCAGCAGTATCGTGCTCACTAATCGATTCCAATTCCTTCATCCGTTCCAAGCTTATTCTATTTGAATTTGCTACTTGTACAATTTCCTTGGAGGCTCCTTCTGGAATTACTCCTAATTCGCCTTGTGCCTTAGCAACTTCGGCTTCAAATCTCAACTGGTAATCTAGTTTGCGAATGTCATCAAATATTTCTCGAATTTCTTTGCTTCCATAGCGACCACTATCTACGGGTAAGATAGGCATCAGTGATTGCAATTAACCCGAAAGAATAAAATTGTTATGAAGTATATTTTAGAATGATACCGTACCAATTTCTTTAACCATTTAGATCACGAGGAATACCTAACTTCTTATCCTTCCAATGCATCCGTCATCGGTTTATGGGTCAAAAAACGCTTTGAAAGCTTAATTATGGGATAGATGTCGTATCATAGGATATTCCATTGCCTTATAAAGTTACTGACGGTAAAATAGAATCTTTGTCATTTACCCCAAGTGAGGTGATGCGTAGGTTAAGAGTTGATAAAATCAAATTCATTGATTTACAGTTTACTGGTTTAACAGGACGGTTTCATCATACCACAGTGGCCGCAAATATGTTTCGTGCTGAAGACTTTGAAATTGGGCTTCCGAAAGTAGATGGATCATCTATACGAGGATTCACAGAAATCCAGGAATCTGATTTAATAATAATGCCTGATCCCTCTACGTACGCTACTATCCCGTGGCTTGAAAAAGATCAGACTGCTCGATTGATTTGCGATGTGATTAAAGGAGATTCTAAAAGAGACGCATTTGTCAGAGACCCCAGAGGGATAGCTGATAAGGCAGAGAAATATGTTCGCAAGCAAGGATATGAATATTCTTACTGGGGCCCCGAAGTTGAGTTTTTTGTATTCGACAAGCTTGAGGTGAACACTATGACTCCTTATCATGGTCAAAGCTATAAAATAACCTCGAGGGAATCACCATGGTCAGCAGAAGGCGCAGGTTATGCACTTCGTTTGAAAGAAGGCTACCTTCCTAGTGCTCCCGGAGATAGTCTCATGGAGTACCGGAACGAATGTGTAGATGTGCTAAGCAACAACTTTGGAATTATTTGCGATGCACATCACCATGAGGTAGCAACTGCCGGGCAGTGTGAAATCGATATTCGATACGATACTCTGGTAAATGCCGCAGATTCAGTACAAAGTTACAAATACATTGTAAAAAATGTAGCCAAGAAACATAACATGATTGCTACAATGATGCCTAAGCCTATCGCACTAGATAATGGTTCGGGGATGCATGTCAATGTAAGCCTGTGGAAAGACAATAAGAATCTCTTTTTTGACGCGAATGATAAATATGCAGAAGTATCTGAGCTTGCGAGATACTTTGGAGGTGGAGTGTTAGACCATGCCTCTGCGCTCGCAGCCATAGTTGCTCCAACTACAAACTCTTACCGTCGGCTTGTTCCAGGGTACGAGGCCCCAGTATACATCTCGTGGAGTACTGGGAATAGATCGGCCATAATTAGGATCCCTGCCCACTACAGGGGTGAAAAGTTCTCGGCATACAAGCGACTTGAATTTAGAGCACCAGATCCTTCTTGTAATCCATATTTGGCTTTCTCAGCAATAATGGCCGCTGGATTTGATGGCGTTAACAAACGTACCTCAATAGGAGATCCAATTAATGAGGATATTTTTAAGATGACCTCTAAGAGAAGATCTGAACTTGGCATAAAACAACTGCCAACTAGTTTACGTGATGCCTGTGAGGAATTGCAGAGTGACAGGGAATTCCTGAAGCCGATATTTAGCGGTGATACAATTGATACTATTTTAGAACAAGAAATAAAGGACTATAATGAGGTAGCTGTTAGGCCCCATCCTCACGAATTTTCGATGTATGCTGATGTATGATTATGAGGATATAAATAAGGACGTAAATAATTTTGCCATTGTTAGAAGGCGAAGAACCTTGATCTAATTTATTGTACGAAGTTCAATTATTTTGGTTCTCTGGAATGAAGTCGTTATTGCAAAATTTCCCTAGATACGCAGCCTGATCCTAAGATTGGGAACAAGCTGTTAGGCTTAATGCTTAAAGAAAATACACCAGCTTAACAAATAGTATGACAATGACCAAATGACCTAGAATGCGATTATCTTAATTGTGAACTACACAAGTTCATCAGGATAGTGCTGGGAGCCGTCAACACTGAGAATGCATTTAGAGATCATCCCTCATCGAATTCTTAAAAGGTAAGAATCAAATAAGTGGCTCCAAATTAATTTGGCAAAATCCAACTTATCCCATCATCATCTAAGTACTCTGAACTTTATCCCTTGTTGCCTAAGCAAGTTTATGAGACGTTCCTCATGAGATCCGTCTTCGACCTCTAGACTTAAGTACACACCTGCTGTTCCTGCAGAAATGTTAGAGCTTAGTCTATCATGTTCAACCTCGACAATATTTACGCTTAAGTCCGCAATACAGTCAACTACACTCTTCAACGCTCCTGGTTTATCGGGCAATTGAATGAATATTTTGAGCATTCTACCCATGTACATTAAACCTTTTGCCACCACCTGTCCCAATAGGTACATGTCAACATTTCCGCCAGATAAAAGGGCAATTACCTTTTCATTCCTTCTTTCGTAACCGTTGGAGACAAGATATGCTAAACTTGCTGCTCCAGCAGGTTCTACTACAAGCTTCGCCCGTTCCATTAGCAGAAACATGGTCTTAACGATAGATATATCATCTACTAACACTATGTCATCAACTAACCGACTAATTATCTCGTATGTCAACTCCCCAGGTGATTTCACTGAAATTCCATCTGCTATAGTATAACCCGAATTAATGGTTTGCAATTCTCCTTTAGCAATAGATTCTTTCATGGAAGGAAAAGCTTCCGATTGAACTCCAATGATCTTAACATTGGGCCTCTTAGCCTTCACTGCGATAGCTATTCCCGCGGCCAATCCTCCGCCTCCAATGGGCAGGTAGATCCTATCAAAATCATTTAGGTCCTCTAGTAGTTCCAAACCGATTGTTCCCTGCCCGCATACTACCTGGCTATCGTTAAACGCATGAATGATTGTAAGCCTTTCCTCCTTTGCGATACGAACTGTCTCATCCCACGATGCATCATAATTCTCACCGGAAAGAATCACTCTTGCTCCATAAGACCTAGTTGCGGCGACCTTTGCAGGGGAGGCATTTCTAGGCATTACTATAGTACAACGAATATTTTCTTTAGAAGAAGCGTAGGCAAGTCCTTGGGCATGGTTCCCTGCTGAAGCAGCAATTACTCCACTGGATCGCTCTTGACTGGTTAGAGAATTTAACTTCGTAAAAGCACCTCTGACCTTAAACGATCCTGTTTTTTGTAAACACTCTAGCTTGAGAAATATATCTGTGCCTACCAATCTTGAAAATGTATCAGATTTGTGTAATGGAGTTTTTCTTATACTCATGTCTAGGGAACTTCTGGCTATCGATATATCCTCTATTGTGGGATACTTGCTGGAAGGAATATCTACACTGTTCATTCGGAGTATATTTGTTCTTGCCCCCTCCCCCTTACTTATAATTTTGTGTTCGCTATATGACGTGTAGACTTTGTAATAAATAGCCGTTGTTACTAATTTTGAGAAAAGCCAAATATTTTTGGTTTGAGTTCATGATATCCTAGGTGCCAAAAGTTATCATGTCATAGTGCTCCTTTTTATTTTTGCAAGAGTTGCATGGATATGGTGTGGGGAAGCATGTACACAATGCGACAGAATGCTGACTGTTCTAATAGCGAGATGCAGAACCTGCCGACTTTTGGGACATATTTAGTCGTGATGGATTTAGAAGAGTGTTCAAGGAAACAACATCTGCTGTAATTTCATGAATCACACTTCAAACAAAAAGTCGATTGACGTAGGCAAATATGAGCGATGAGATGATTTTCCTCACGTAGCGAGCAGAGTATCAATAGAATGCTGGACGCTTAGAGCAAAGGAACGTTTAATAGACCTCCAGCAAAATTTTCTGACTGAATAGATGCCTAAATTCAAATCAACTCAGGATATAATTAGAATTATAGGAAATAAAGAGCAGATTCGCAATTTTGGC
>JAATVS010000285.1 GCA_014523695.1 Nitrososphaerales archaeon TH5895 | reverse complement strand
TCCTGTACTAATCCTTCTACATCATCAACTTTTTGCCAGATTGCATCAATTGCACCAATTCCGGCGGCCCTCGCATCGATTGGGATCTTTGCACGTGCAAAAGAATATTCAATTCCATCTTGAACATAATCCAATCCCATGTCGTTAAGAAAGTCAAACACTCCAAATACCAGCATCTTCACCCGTGAGTCAGCGGTTGCAATTGAATACGAATTAACCAGTCCCTGAGCAGATTCTATAGAGGCCATTATTCCTATTTTCTTGCTCATCGCTTTCTTGCGTTCCAATTCGTTCAACCTAGGAGTTAGGTGGTTTATTTCACTCTGATTATTAACCTTAGGAATCACGACTCCGTCTATTTCATCACTTACGATGGCGTCAAGGTCCTGGATCGCTATACCTGATTCATATGAATTAATTCGAACGTACACATTTCTGTTACCAAAATCTACATTCTTATCAAGTGCCTCTGACACCAAATCCCTAGCGGTCTGCTTTTCATTTAATGGCACAGAATCTTCCAAATCAAAGCAGATTATATCCGCATTCAGGAGCTTAGCTTTCTCGATGAATCTCTTGTTGTTCCCTGGAATAAATAATAGCGTTCTGAACATTCACAATGGCTAAACCTAGAGCTTGTGGGGAGTTGTTAATATCTTTCCTATCTGTTCAGCCTTTGCCATCATTACATGACCCTGAACCATTTCGCTAAATGGTAAGACTGTGCTGATTAATGGTTTAATCTTGCCTTTATTTGTCCAGTGTATTACCTCTTCCAACTCTGCTTTAGTTCCTTGTGTCGAACCGAGCAAATTAGTGCCTTTGAAGAAAAGATATCGAAGATCTAATTGAGAATCATAACCTGTCGTTGCTCCAGTTGCAACTAACGTTCCGGCCATCTTCAAAAGAGATACTTCTTGTGCAAAAGTAGCCTTCCCAATATGTTCAAACACTACATCAACACCCTGTTTGTTTGTAACTTCCCTGACCTTTTTGTACCAATCAGGCTCCCTATGGTTAACCACATGATCTGCTCCCAATTCAAGGCATTTGTCCATCTTCTCCTTAGTTCCCGCCGTAGCAATGACATCGCAGTTATACAATTTTGAAATCTGAATTCCTGCCATCCCCACTCCACTGGTGCCGCCCATGATTAGCACTGTTTGACCTGGTTTTATCTTGGCCCTTCCAACTAACATGTGCCATGCAGTCATTCCTACCATAGATATCGCTGCCGCGTCATTGAATGATATGTTATCGGGCAACTTTGCTACGTTAACTTCTGGTAAATGAGTGTATTGTGCAAACCCTCCCCATAGAGGACCAGTCTGAAATCCCCAGATTGTTCTTTCAGCGCAATCAAATTCACGGCCAGAGGTGCAAAAATTACATACCCTACAGCTCATATTGGAATGTGAAACCACACGATCTCCAACCTTAATTCTGGTAACGTTTTCACCAACTTCAGCTACATGACCAGCCGAATCACTACCGGAAATATGAGGTAGAGGTACCTTAATGGGATCCCCCCAGATTGCCCAAAGATCATTATAATTATATGCCGCCGCTTCTACTTTTATCATAACCTCATTCTGGCCTAATTTGGGCATATCTGCATCTTCGATCTTGACATTCTTCGTAGGATCCTTGTTATATTCTCTGAAAATGGCTGCTTTCATGAAGTTGAAAACCCTCACTAGACTTAATATAGTTAACTCAAAGGAATCGAATTAGAGGAGGTCAAATATAATTCATTTATGGTCATCGGTGGCTGAGTGCGCCAAAATGTTCTCAGGAAGGTTGATTGGTTGGGGGAGAACCTAAACTCTATTGATCTTAAATTCTTTTTTCGGCTGTCGTATGTTTAACAGTATTTGCTTAAGTTCCTCGTCGGTTAGTGCTCTATTCAACCTTCCTGATGACGCTGAGTTTATAAGATAATTCTCTACGGCCGTAGCCAGCTCAGGTTTTACCATCCTTATGTTTGTAAGCCTTTGCCTTGCATTCTGATCCAATAAGAATGTCAGTGCGCGCTGTCGCATTGCAGCTTCAGCTTCACGTTTCTTTGATTCTTCTTCATTTGTATCTGGAGAAGGTTGATTTACAGACATCCTCGCGCTCCTTTCCCATCAAGCATATCTTTGCAGATTAGGTATTGTGTGAATCTCCTTAAAGATCTCCGTAGCTAGTCTATCGATCTTCTTCATTCCCTCATCACTCATTAGTCTCCCCCCCTTCTTTTTGGTCAGATATCCAGCTGACTCTAGTTGTTGCAATGCCTTTCTAATAATCGAACCACCAGCATCACGATGATGGTCTAGGTTGTAACCGATTCTTTTCCTCCCTCCATACATACTTCTTAGGTCAGATGTGCCTATTGGGCCGTGCAAATATACCTTTCTTACAAGTGAAGCGCATCTGATATACCACCAGTCTCTATTCTGAGGAATTTTTTCCACATGAGAGCCTGTTTTCACATATGCCACCCAATCAGGAGGCTCAATCTTTTTATCCTTCTTTAATCGTTCAGCCAACTTTACAATAAGGTCTGTAGAAGGGATATCATACACCTTTGCCATTATACACTACGTATTAGCCTCTTTTAACTCCTTATAAATTATTATCGACTTCAATTCAAATTCAAGTCTTCATTGTACTGAGCAAGAATTGCTATAACCCCGAATCGAAGCATTCGCTATTAGTCTTCTGTAGATATCATGATTCAAATCAGAAATACATTTCAACTATAGCACAAGAAGCGAGAATGACTAGGTTTGAGAAGCTAAGCTGATATGAGCTTCCGATAAATGTGACCACACCGATGGCAACTAATTCTGATACATTTCGTATTTGATCGTCCTAATCTAATTCTTGAACTCTTTCCTGGGATGATAAATTCCTTGCATTGCCTACAAAAAAGTTGTTTGATGCTGTAAGGGAGTCTGGTACGAACCCTCATTGCAATCCTTTTCGCCAGACGAGCTTGGTCATCTGATAACTTGTCATCTATGCTTGAATAATACAATGCAGCATCAATTAAGATATCTATTCGTTCCTTTGCTGTTTCCAATTTACGCCTTTTAGATGATATTATGATATAGCCTTCAAGGGGCTAGATAAATCATTATGGTTATTTATTATATGTAAAAGCTAGCTAACTGTTAGAAATTAGCTTCCGTTAGTTGAATGCTTTATTGCATTGAAAATCGTTACCAAGAACAAACAAAAAAAATCCTCATGATCAGAGTACATAGATTTATTTTATGGATGTCTAGAACCTCCTCTCTGTCTGGGTGAATGAAGCAAGAACATGGATGCTCCATCATAATTGCAGAGGCTGCACTGGAACTGGTTCCTAGAAATTTGCGAAATCATCAAGCAGTGAGAGCTCATGCCACGAGACTAGGGAGGAACCCCGAAGAAACATTTCTTGATAGGAGCTATCATCATGCTGCAATGAAGGCTGATCCCTCCCTGTTAAAACACGGTAGGCCTGACATAGTTCATCTATCATTGGCGGCCGTTATGTCCTCTCCACTATATCTGAATAATCAGATCAAAGTATACGTTTCAACAATAGATAGCAATAGTATAATAATTGGAGAAGGGATTCGGTTTCCGAAATCATACTCTAGATTTGACGGGCTGATGGCAGATCTCTTTGAGAAGAAGAGGATAAAAAATAGAAATGGGACCGAAGTCCTATTGGAATTGAAGGAGGGAGAAACCTTTAACCAGCTAATAGACCAAACAGTAAGACCAAGGCAAGTGCTAGGCTTCTCTACAACAGGTGTTACTTCAACCTTTGAAAAGGTTGTCTCAAACGCTCTCTCTTCAAACACATTATCGTGTGCATTCGTAGTGGGTGGATTCCCTAGAGGGCATTTTTCAAGAACAACTACTGGAAAGTTCACTGGCCTATACAATATATCAAAAATAGGACTTGAAGCACATGTTGTGGTAGCTCGGTTAATCTATGAATGCGAAAAGATTTTGTGTGACGAATAGCTTGTCATGCTCTTCTAGTGCATGAATGCGTCAACTATAAAAGCTATAAAGATTGCGGTTAGGTAAGGACTCGAGAATTTGAACACGGTCCATGCAGCCTTCTCGCTAGGTCTCATTAGTAGCCATAAAGATAATGCCAACATGGCGGCACCAAAAACGGTAGCAGTTAATACATAAACTATCCCAAATTCGTTGAGAAAAAAGGGAAAAATGCTGAAAAGAACCATTAGTATCGTAGTAACCGCTATAACCCTAACGGATTTTTTCTCATTCTGCACGACAGGTAGCATTGGTATCCCAGCCTTGGCATAGTCTTTCTTCGAATGGAGTGCAAGGCTCCAAATATGAGTCGGAATCCACAGAAAAACCAATCCCGCCATAATGATCCCAATTTCAATACTCTGAGTAGTGACCGCAACATATCCTATCATTGCTGGTGCTCCTCCAGAGAAGCCCCCAAGAACTATATTGGTCTGGCTAGTTCGCTTGAGCCATTTACTATACACAATGATGTTGTCAAATAAACCAAACGCCATCAGCGCGAATGCATAAATATTCAAAAACCACGAACAAACAAGCGATATTGCTGATAAGATAACTCCAAAGATGAAAGCATTTCTAGGGGATATTCTTCCTGAGGGAATAGGACGCCCTTTCGTTCGGTCCATAATTGCGTCAATGTCTCGATCGTTATATCCAGTCAACGTGTCAGCAGCTGCGGATCCTGCTGCTACACCAATGAGTAAAAGAACCCACATTAGCGGGTCAGTTGGAATGTCGAAAAGGAATGAAGCAGTTAGAGCGGAGGCAAAGGCAGTAAATACTAATAGATACCATATCTTTGGCTTCGTAAGCTCGTAGTAATCTCGGAAAACTCTGCCAAAAGATGCAGAGGTAGTCAAGGTATCCATCTGTTATTGTCCTTCCAACGGTGACACTAATGAATTAACTAAATATATTAATATCGTATACTGCCGTCTAAATTTGCGATCGCCATTCGGGATGCTACTGAGCTATTGAATGCGAATATAGCAATTCTCTTATAGTCTTGCGCATTTCGATAAATGTTTCTGTCTTCTGCACTCCCTCTATTCTGCCCACTTTTTCTGATATCAATTGATGCATCTCGTCAAGAGATCTGGCACTCATGGTTACCAATATGTCAAACCTTCCTGTTACTTCTGCAACCTCTCTCACTTCTGGAATTTTGAACAATTCACTAAGAACATTATCCCTCATCTTTGAGTCCATATTTATTCCAGTGAGAGCTCTGACGTTGAAACCAAGAGCCTCATCATTAATCACTATGGTGAATTTCTTTATAAAACCCATTTTTAGCAGTCTTTTAATTCTACTATATACAACCGAGGAATTAACATTAATTGATTTTGAAAGCTTTGGAACAGAAATACTAGCGTCTTTCGAGAGCTCACTGAGAATCTTTAAGTCAAGATCGTCTATTCTACCCATATATCGCTCTTGGATATCTTTACATCATGAGGGGTTAATAAATGTATTATTTTCAAAATATAGCTCTGTTTTTTAGAAGAATAAAATAAGATTATAGAATCCCTTTATCTTTTAGCAATTCAGCCATCAAAACGGCTCCTTTCGCTGATCCCATCTTTTCGTTGTGTGACAGCAAGACATATTTTATGCCATGGTCAAAGACAGAGTCCTTTCTAAGTCTCCCAACAACTGTTGTCATCCCGTCATTGATCTCTCGATCGATGCGAGGCTGTGGTCTAGTAGGATCGTCGTGTACGACGATGTAATCTCTGGGAGCAGAAGGTAGTCCTCGGATGGTAACTGAATCTGAGAAGTTAACCATGAGTTGCTTCACTTCGTCTGGCTCCAGAGATTTCTCCGTTTCTACAAACACTGATTCAGTGTGACCGTCCAATACGGGTACTCTAGTGCAAGTACAGCTAACTTTTAGAGCATCTGGACTAATGGAATCTTTGTCCAATTTACCGAGGATCTTTTTCGTCTCTACTTGGACCTTCTCTTCTTCCTTAGGGATATATGGTATTACGTTATCAAGAATGTCTAGAGCGACAACCCCCGGTGATCTACCTGCACCAGAAATAGCCTGCATAGAGGTCATGATTACGCTTCGTAGACCCGCACTTTCCATAATAGGTTTCAGTGTGATCACTAGCCCGGTAGTGGTGCAGTTAGGTAATGGACATATGAATCCTTCCCATTTTCGTTGCTTTCTCTGGACATTCAACAGGTCGATATGTTCTTCATTTATTCCAGGTATAAGTATGGGTACATCATTTTCATATCTGAAAGCCGCGGCAGTACTTATGACAGGTACAGATTTCGCGAAATTGGGCTCAATTTTAAGTGCATCATCTGATTCCAGTGCAGTGAATACAAGGTCAAACGAATCTGGCTTGATATGGTCTACGGTAGAGACCATCATATCACGAACGTATTCAGGAACTTCATTCCTACTATGCCATCTCAAAATTGCCGAAGCCGGATCCCTTAAGGAATCCAAGTACTTTTTTCCAGCTGATCTTGAAGATGAGACGACTGCAGTCAATTCAAACCACGGATGCTTATTTAACGCCAATACAAATTCTTGGCCTACCGCTCCAGTGGCGCCTATTAGTGCAACCTTCAACATCAGGTTGGCTTAGTAAATTACAACTAATAATCTTTTCACGAAAAGCCATCGATACTGAGAGAGAATACGTTCAATGTGTCCTAATAGCCAACATCTACATTATAATGCAGGTGGAAAATAGCTATTGGATGAGCCGATGATGAAAAGCAAACCTGACCAAGATTGTCTTCATGGGGGAGTATATTCAGTTAATCCTGGATTGGTTCAGCTCGATTTTAGCTCAAGTGTCAATCCTTTGGGAATTTCGAGGCACTTATTACGTGACCTGTATGGTGAATTAAATAGTCTGTGTACAACTTATCCTGATCCGTTATGTAGGGAATTGAAGAATAGCATTTTAGATTACCTGGGAATAGGATTAGACCCATCATGGTTATTAATTGGTAATGGTGCTACTGAGCTAATCCACATTTTCGCGCGCACATTCCTTCGCAGGAATGTAGTTATTTCTGCACCTACTTTTTGTGAATACGAACTCTCTACCAGAAGAGCAGGAGCAGCGGTCAAGATTGTCCCTTTAAAGAATTGGAAACCTGATACTGAAAAAATATTAAAAGAATCAACTAATGGATGTGACGCAGTTTTTCTTTGCAATCCGAACAACCCAACAGGAATATTATCAACGGTATCCATGCAACAAATAATTGAAAATATTAGTTCAGATACTCAAATCTTCATAGATGAATGTTTTATTGAGTTAGTAGATGACGGTGATAAAAAGAATACTATGATCGAAATGGTTTCAGACTACAAGAACCTGGTGATACTGAGATCGATGACAAAATCATTCTCTCTGGCGGGCATTAGATTGGGCTATTGTGTATGTAATCCGAAATTAATAAATCGCATGCTCGAAAATAAGATTTCTTGGAACGTAAACGGCGTAGCTCAAAAATTAGGTACGATGGTACTAAAGGACCCATCCTATTTAGAGAAATCTAGAAGATTAATACAACGTGAAAGAAATTTTATGATGAACGAGCTAGGCAAGACGACGAAATTTTCTCCTATGCCATCTGACGTCAACTTCTTTTTGATAGATGTTTCAAATCAGAGCTCAGTTGAGGTGCGCAATTATCTTCTTAGCAAAAGAGGAATATTGGTACGGGATTGCAGCACGTTTACTGGAATGGGTTTAAGACATATTCGGGTTGCTGTCAAAAAGCATATAGAAAACACCACTCTTATAGACGCTTTTAAATCAATGGGTCCATGACAGCAAAAATCTTGATGATTCAAGGTACATCTTCAGGTTCGGGGAAAACTACGATTGTTACTGTACTGTGTAGGATTTTTGCAGACAGAGGATACAAGGTAGCACCATTTAAATCTCAAAATATGTCCTCGAAGATTTACAGAATTGAGAGCTCTTTAGAGAGGATTTCAATGGCTCAAGCGGTACAAGCATTCGCATCTAGAAAAATTCCTGACGTAAGAATGAATCCAGTTCTACTTAAACCGCACGGTAACTACATTAGTGATGTAATAGTAGAAGGTCATTCTCATGGGCTTATGCATGCAAAAGACTACTACCAAAAATTTGTGTTGCAGTATGCATTTCCAATTATCCTTAATTCATTGGATAGCCTCAGAAAAGAAAATGATATAGTGATTATGGAGGGAGCAGGATCGCCGGCCGAAATTAACATCCAACAATATGATGTCGCAAATATGGTTCTCGCAAAAGAAGTAAACGCTCCTGTTATCATCGTTGCCGATATCGAAAGAGGTGGATGTTTTGCCAATATCGTAGGGACAATGTTACTTCTAAAACCTTCTGACAGAGAACTTGTTAAAGGATTCATGATAAATAAATTTCTAGGAGATGAATCACTTTTAGAAACGGCCATGTCGACTGTCAAATTGATGACAAACAAGGAGTTCTTTGGAGTAGTCTCCAAAGTGAAGATAGACCTACCAAAAGAGGATTCGCTAGATGGTATGGACTCTCATGACAAAAACGCTGCTCTTGACACCACCTTGGATGAGCAAATCCAAGACTTGGTGAGCGAAATCAAACCAATGATCGACATAAGAAAAATCTCAAAGGATATACTAGAATTAGAAAATGATTAATGAGCAGTTTATTCTTTTGGTAGGTGGCTTAGCTCTTGGGATACTCCTAGACATAGTGTTTGGAGACCCCAAAAATAAGTACCATCCAGTTTCCTGGCTCGGAAAACTAATCGAATCCATAACTCCGAATTTGAAAGATGATAAAAGAACGGTAAGTACTACCTCACATCATAACAAAGAAAAAATAAACGGAATATTATTTTCCTGTTGTCTTATTTCTGGCATAGCGTTCCTGACAATAGCCTTAACTACTTTGACAGCCCTTTTCACGGGAATAATTATCACCTTTGTTCTATTTGCGGTCTTGTTAAAGATATCAATAGCGTTGAAAGGAATGGAGAAATGTGCTATCCAGATCATTCGTTCAATAGAGGCAGGGAACTTGGAGGAAGCTAGATACAATTTATCAATGATTGTCAGGAGGGATACCACTACTTTGGATGAAGAATATATCCAATCTGCGACTATCGAATGCATTAGTGAAAGTACTGTGGATGGAATTGTTTCTCCATTGTTCTTCTATTCCATTCTAGGCCCTGTAGGTTGTATAGCATTTAGAGTAGTTAATACTTTGGACTCCATGCTTGGATACACGGATCCATACTACAAAGAAATAGGTTGGATGTCCGCTAAGTTAGATACAATTTTCAATTTCTTGCCCGCTCGTATAACTGGTCTTCTAATAGTTGTCTCAGCTTGTATGGTTCAGGCAGATTGGAAAAATTCTGTCTCAATACTTGTGCGGGATCATCACAAAACAACTAGTATCAATGCCGGATATCCTATGAGTTCTATGGCAGGTGCTTTAAGAGTGAAGCTTGAGAAGATGGGTAGTTATGCCTTAGGTGAAGGGACCGAAATGATAACAGTTGATAAATGCATGCTGGCCATCAAGATTATGAAGATAACCACCATGCTTTTCTGTTTGCTTTTCTCGCTTCCTCTTATCTTAGTACTGTCTCATATAGGTTGGTGGAATTTGATTTTTGGTATTTAAGCCGTTTGTGGCAGTTCTCTCATTCTTGACAATAATCCCTTCCGCTCGGCATAGTCCATCAAGCCCAATCGACATAAAGTACATAGCGACAAACATGTACCTGTTTCCACTCGTTGGGGCACTGATTGGATTATCAGCAGGTTTAGTTGGGTATGGCCTGTCACTTGTGCTTGAACCTCAAGTAACAAGCCTTTTGGTTGTTCTCTTCATCACTTTGATAACTGGTTTGCATCATACCGATGCATTAGCTGATTTCGCCGACGGATTGATGGTGAAGAGAGGAAGGGAATCGAAGAAAAATGCAATGCACGACCATTCAATAGGATCGGCTGGGGCAACAGCTTTGATTTTATATTTTATAGGGATATTTACGACACTGTCATCTATCCGTGACGGCACCACAATCCTTTCATTCTTATTGACTTCTGAGGTGATCGCTAAATATGTGATGGTAGAACAGGCACATTTTGGCAAAGCAGCTTGGGATGGCCTTAGTTCTCCCTTTGTCCTAGCCATGAAAAGTAAAATGAAATTCATATCCAGTACTATGATAACCTTGACTATCGTGTTTCTTGTAACCGGGTACGAAGGTCTTCTTACCTTAGTAATTGCATTTCTTATTGCAGGATTGATCCAATGCATTGCTCATCTGAGTTTTGGAGGAATCTCTGGAGATGTCATGGGTGCTTCTAACGAAATTGTTAGATTATCTTGCTTGATTTTCTTATCCTCTGTATCAGGATTTATTTCATCATGATAGCTGTAATAATGTGTGGTGGTAAGGGGTCTAGATTCATTACGCAAGATAATATTGAAAAACCATTAGCACACATAAGGGGCCAAACGCTGATTGAAACCGTGTTGCGTGCAGTGATTTTATCCGGCCAGTTTAGCAGGATTCTGTGCGTATCTAGCCCTAGCTCTCCACACACTACACAGCTTCTAGAGGGAAAATACAGAACAGTTGACAAAATTGAGGTGATGGTTGCTGAAGGGCTAGGATATTCTAGTGACCTGTCTCGAGCACTAAATTCAATGCGTGGACAGAAGGTTCTTACTTTTCCGTCAGATTTGGCATTGCTAAATGTAGTTACAGTCAGAAAATTGGTTGACAAATGCACACCATCTATTCATAATACGTGTATAGCAGCTGTAGCTGAAAAATCATTTGTTAGCTCTGTTGGCTTGACCTGCAGTTCCTTAGTTGCTATCCGCAGTAAGGAATACTGTTACACGGGCGTCTGTGGATTCTACTTGGGCACGTCTATCTCTAAGAAACCATTTAAGGAATTCTATTCTATTGTAAATGAAATACAGCTCGTTGCCAATATAAATACTGCAACGGATTTAGGCCTTGCCGAACACTTACTATTGCAACTTAATCAAGATTGTTTATGACTTTGCCTAATATTTCAGCCTTCGATCCAGTTTTCTTTACTAACATTGCACCGCATTTTTTACAGTAAACATCAGCAGTAGTGTGACTAAATACGACTTTCTTTTCATCGCATTGATTGCATTGAATTAAGATGAAGCTAGTGTGAGGCTTGGGTATTAGGATCATATTTCTCTTCATGCCACATACCACCCTAGCTATGGTTGGATCTCCAATTTGCGGATCCTCATTCCTTCCTTCATAGTCTTTCTTTGACAATTCTTACAAGTATATTTCAACGTGATTTTCTTTGAGGTCTTTGCTGTTCTCTTAAGTTCAGGAAACTTCTGTCCTCCGTATCCCTTCTTGTCTTCAGCGTGCCTCCTTGCGCCTAATGCCATCTTTCTATCTTTACCTTTTTTATAAATAGAAATAGATTGTGTAGTATGAGTTTTACATTTCGGGCAGAATTTCCGAAACTCCTTCTGCATTTTCATACACCTACAAAGATTAAGGGGTAATTTAAGGACACCGTGCTTCATTTAGCTCAATGCTGTGCAGAGCCGGATGAATCACGATAACTGTGGGGACAATATTTGGTCTGTAATAACGAAGCCGTACTCAGCTTGTAAAGGGTTTTCTGAGTAAATCTAATATACTAAGTGTTATATTCCAATAGGTGATGTTCGAAACACTCCTAAAACAAGTAATCGTCTTCTCGATGGAAACCTTTGGGGTATGGGTTCCGCTGGCATTTGGCCTTGCAGTAGGACTTGCATTTGCAGTAATTTCAGGCGCACGACGTCCTTCATAAACGACCTCGAGCTCATATTTTTATTTTTA
>JAATVS010000284.1 GCA_014523695.1 Nitrososphaerales archaeon TH5895 | reverse complement strand
TGAATAAAAGGAGCCGATAGGTAGACCCATACCCGCCTCTATTAAAGCTAAGATAGACGATATTGACCAAGTTGCTATGGCCCCTGCTATTGCGCCGTATTTAGCTCCGTCCAAAGCTATGGCTTGGGTACCAAAAGCCATTATACAGTATATACCACATACGACTAGTTAAACTTTACATATATTCATTGATTTATTGTATATTATATAAGTAAATCGAAAGAATAGACATTTCCTTCGGGAAAGGCGAGAATATCTTGTAAATCATTTAGTCTGTGGATAAATGATGGACCACCTCAAAATCACCAACTTCTTGGTTGTGTGCTGGACAATACTTCATAACCCCTGAAGATTACATTGCATCAATATCTTAGGATTGTCGAGCATTTTCTCAATAATTTAATTGAGCTCGCATTTGAAAAGAACATGTATTGAAGTTGTGTATAATTTTCTATAAAGCGGCGGCATATTCAGATTAGGTCTTCCACAGCCCTTCGGAGATTGGATGGAATTGATGCTATTCTGCCAAAAATTGTAGAAGGAATGATTCGACTAGTCGATTAAATGTATTAAACGAAAATTTCGCGATGTCAACTTTAAGGAATTAAAAAAAAGATGGGATTTTAGTCTTCCCTAGGCATCAGTCTGGTTAGTTCCGCTTGCACCAGATGAAACCCACTCGGCCTGCTGATTTCCGCCAACGTATTCACTTCCCTTTGGTGGAACCCATGTACCTTCTGGATGGTCAGTTGCTGTCGAATTGTCTGCTGCTACTACTACGAATGCTGCTCCCTTGACCACATCTACCATAGAATGATCTACACCCACATACGGTCCTGCTTCTGGGAATATAGTCTCAAACACTGAGGCAGATCCTGGTGGCACCCACCACGTTTCGTCATTCATCAATACTGTTCCATAGCTATTGGCTTGCTGATTAAAGCCGTCTCGTACATCCATCTGTCCAGATATGAAGTGGAATGAAACGCCATCATTGGGCCCTGGGCTAAGAATGTACCATCTCGTCAATTCACCCGGTTTGACATTGAATACAGTTGCATTTGGATTGAGCTCAAGCTTTGAAACTTGACCTACCGCTGGAGCATATTTGTGAGCCATTCCGTTCGTGAGGACTAGATCTGGCTGGTCTGTGGCAAACTTGGTAATGTCAAATGAACCTACTGTCCCGTTAGTACCTTTGAATAGACCTTGGTCAGCACTATTGTAGATCTCACCAAATGATACATAAAACTCCTTGGCTGGTTCCTCGTTCTGTGGGTGAACTACAATTACACCATACATTCCGTTGGCGATGTGTTCCCATACGCCATTAAGAGCATCGGCAGCACAGTGATACATAAATGCTCCTCCGTTTATACCCTGCAAGCTCCAAGTATGAGATTGTCCAGGTTCAACAGGGCCCGAGTTGACGTGAGTGTCCCCTATTCCAGCATGAAAGTCCACACTGTGAATGAGCTTACCGTCATTCTGAAGTGTAATAGTAAGATTATCTCCTTGGTCGATTGCAACTGCTGGTCCTGGTATAGTTCCATTAAAGGTATATGCGTTGTATTCAATTCCTCCAGGATGCAATGCATTATCAGGAGCTACCTGTACAACAGTTTCGTTCGTCACGAGAGTAACATGCTTTGTAACACCACTTGGTGTAAATTCTACGTTCATAGCTTTTGCGGATTGCGAATTTCCCACTAGAAGGGGATAAAAAACAAACCCGGCAACCAGAATGCTAGCACAAATTCCGGCTAGAATTGTCTGCTTCATTTTCATCTACTTGTATTTTGATATATAAAAGTATTACCGTAAGTTTCATTCCTTGGGAATTATAAGGTTGCGTTTCACGGAATTGGGCCATTTAATGGCAAGATGAATCAATTGCGCCTAGAGAATGCTAGAATTGATTAGATAACTGGAAGGCCACCCGTGAAAGGGGCTGAAAGAAATCAATGGATAAAGGAGGACTTGTATTTATTTAGTATATATAATGATAATAATTTGGGATCTAATAGTCTTGACTGTCGGTAGAGAGGATACAGGAAAACGTTCAGGGGAATCTGAAGCAGAAATGATTGTGATGATGTTACCTTCCGATGCTAACCCCAAAGGGAATGTTTTTGGGGGAGTGATATTAAAACACGTCGACTTAATTGCAGGTCTGGTGGCAAAAAGGCATTCGGGTCGGGCGAATGTAGTGACTGCAAGCATAGACAGGATGGTATTCCTGAAGCCAGTTTTTATAGGAAATGCACTCATAATTTCTGCTAGAATAACATACGTTCGTAGGTCCTCTATGGAAATCGAGGTAAATGTTGAGGCCGAGGACCTCGACGACAATAGTAAAGTGCATGCGGCGACCGCATTCGTAACCATGGTAGCACTGGACAAGTACGGAAAGCCCATAAAGGTTCCGCATTTAGTTATGGAAGATGAGAACGACAAAAAGAGGTACAGTGAAGGTGAATTGAGGATGAATTCTAGACTTAAGGACGCGGGAAAGGTATAGTGGAATTGCTATACACCAATTGGTTTAGAAACTAAGGAACTATGACCAACTATCTACGTTATTGTTGAAAACGACTCAACAGGGGGATGTCGGGGGCAAAAATAATGAAATTTTTATGGGTTCGATGAAGTTCTCCGTCACGATAAAAAGAGATGAGATGTAAGCAAGACTTTCAACAACCTTTTGCATTATAGTTCAATAAGCAAAAACGTACAGGCTTCATACCTGGAAGGTAAAAGTTTAATTGGATTAGGACTTTATCATTTTGTTCTCATTGGTAAAGCTGTCTTAGAT
>JAATVS010000283.1 GCA_014523695.1 Nitrososphaerales archaeon TH5895 | reverse complement strand
TTTCGCCGCCCGGATCCAGCCCTGTGCCGTTAATAATATCCCTGGTGTTCCAGCGATTGATGTCTGACAAATCATTTTTACCTAATGGGACAATGTTTTGCAGAACCTGTGCGTCCTCGTTGAATCGCACGATCCCAACGCGATCTCCTTCCAGCATCACATCAACGAATATACTTGCCGCCATTTGCAGGGATTTGTGTTTTGTCTGGCCGTCGCCCCGGTCTTCGGCCATGCTACCGGAGCGATCCAGCACAAGGGCCGCCGCAGCCGTCTTGCGGGCTACCGTGTTGCCGAAGATCGTAATAGTCCATCTTTGGGTCCCCGCAGAATCCTGAACTGTGACGGTTTGCGGCAGCAGGGTGCTGCCAACAGTGCCAGTGCGGTAAATAACCCACAGCCTTGCAGTGGCGACCGCGTTGGGCGGCGTGGGTCCTACAGTGTCTGAGGTGTTAAAAGCGACAAGTTGTGCATGAGATGGCGCTCCCATGGGAGCATACTGAAGTGTTACGGGGCTGGCTGGCGAAATAACCTCAAAAGTGATCGCAAGGGGTACCTCATGCACCATCCCGAGAGGGCCTTGGGGGACATCTTGGAAATTCAGTATGGGTGTCAGCAATTGGATGCTTGCGATATCGCAGCGATCGAATTCGGCATGTTGTGCACCGTCACGAAGTATAAAACCGAGCTGGTGCCACTTTTCTACCATTTCCTCCGCAGAGGTTACGACACCGGCAGTAAACAAAGAACCAGGTATGCCTTGGCGAATCACCCTGTTAGGACGCGGTACGGGCCACCAGTTGTTGGCGCACGCATAAAAATCATTCTGCCAAGGTAGTGCCATCTCATAAGTGATTCCTCCCGGTCTGACAACACTATGATCAAGTCGAAAAGGCTCTATAAAATTCGACGGTTGAATGATAGGTCGAGAGTGGCCAGTATTAGGGAGGCCTCCTGCTTCAATCCCGGGAAAAAAAGAACCTCCAACGCAAGCTTCCAATGCTGCGCGGTCCAGTCCTTCGGGAGTGAGATCGGCCTGAGGCGCCGGCACGCCGATCCAGTCGTTTTCGAAGTCATTGTTCCGCCAGCGCTGCATATGGGCGTATTGAACCTGAGTCAGGCGGTCATCGAAAGTACCTGAGTCATAGATCCTTGGCATATTACCTCCTCCTCCACCTGGAATTTTCAGTTTGTCGAAAATGGCAGAGCGTAAGGCGTCACTTGTTACCGGGTCAGACCATAAATGCGATCCAAGGGTAAGTTCGACCCAAACTGTATCGCGCGCGCGCTGAAGGATTGGGTAAACGTCGGCTGTGTAAGAAGTAGAAGTTGGTTCAGTCAATAGTCCACCGGCGACCATTGCCTGAAAAATGCGGTCGTATAGAGTAATGACACTTTGTTGGTGGGGAGCAAAACTTGGCGGAGCCACGATGACCCAGGCACCCACCGCAGGAGGGCTGGAGCCATCGCTCAGAAGCCTGATGGTCGCTGTTACAGGACCGTCAGCTATGTCGTCGTACCAGTCGTCACTTGCCCAGAAAAAGTTATCGAGCGCTGTTCCTGCTGGCGAGGCCGCTCTGCCAAAGCCGCCAAGAACTAGTAAATGATTATTGCTATCACTTCGTATCTCACCAAGGGGAACCGTGGTTACCGGTGCACCGGAGAACCTTATCGTTCCCGTATCGAAGAGACTTTGTTGATTTGGTCCATTAATTGTTCGTGGTCCAGGGTCAATGGTAAGATCACTAGGTGACTCAGAGTTGCCACGTTGCGGATGCAACGCCTTTTTGTTGACCAAATGGACCGTCCAGGTTATTTCAGCTTCCGCATTGCTGATCTCAGTCGCAGTACCATCATCATGATGTGCAAAGATGTGAAAGCGCGCAGCCTGTCGTTTTACACGGCATTGATTGTCCTTAAAACCGTCCTGCGGTCTCAGTTCTTCTCCTAATTTTTCAGGGCCTATAAAGTACTCGTCAGGACTATTACCTACACGGGCAATGCCAATTGCGGGATGAATTTTGTATATAGTAACCATGTTTGGATACAGTACTAGGCCAAGTTCCTCTTAACATTTTCTAGTCACCTCAAAGCATGCATGCTAGACTGGAGTGGAATGAGTACACTGGTGTCGAGCCTGGTCGACTCAAAATGCTCTGTCCTACAGAACTACTCAACGCTATTATCTCGACAAATGGAGGCTACTTAGAGAAGTATATCTTCTCCAGGCCAATAGGCACTTCTTCCACTGGAAGAAAGTCAATTGACTGCACCATTTCTTTTGCGATTCTAAATGCCAATGCGGATATAGTTAATGATGGATTTACGCCTAATGAAGATGGGACAATTGCTCCATCGACGACATAAAGATCATCGTATGTATCTGTCATTGAAGCTCCGTTGCCTCTGTAAACCTTTCCAAAATTGTTTACCACTCCATGATCCCTGTCCTTTCCAATGGAACAACCACCCAGATTATGGACTACTGCGGTTATGTTTCTATTTATATTATTTGGATCCGGATCCCAAAGAGGCGTCGAAAAGCTGGCTGAACCTTTCTCACCTATTTCTTTTGCAATGCGTTTCATGGACGTTCGTATTTTATCGATTAAGGGTGCCAACTTATTCATATCAAAGTCAGCATTTATGACGTTCCATTCGTTCATATCTCTATCTGTTCTGTTTTTCCAGCTGTCCATCAATTTAATTTCTCCGTCAGAAGTATCTGTTCCCATTCCAGAAAGTATTAGGGTCTTGTCGAGATCTCTTTCAGAAATTACAATTGAACTTTCTGTTCTCAATGATATTCCTGAAAGATGTCTGGTTAGGATGTCTACCAAATTATTAATTGATTGAGAGCCTACGGAGACAAGTAATTCTCTAAATAAGCTGGCCTGTGGCAAGAAGTTAGATAGACCTGCAAATATTTTTGGAATACCAGTATCCTCAATTGTGTATATAAAATTAGAACCTACTTTGAATCTTATCGCAGAAGTTACCATGGGTCCTCTTGTTGCACGGATATTGTCTTTAGTTGGAGTAACGATTCCCAACAAATCACCATTTGTTGAATATCCTTTGCCTAGCCTAGTACTGAGATTAAGCTTCTCCCCAGTATTGCGTGTGGTAGAAATAGATTTTAGTAAAATTTCTGTGCTTCCTAGAGCCCCAGCTGCAAGAATCAATGTATTACAACTGATGCTTTTTGCTCTTCCTTCTGGGATATACTTGAACAATGTAGCTTCAAGCTTAAATGATGGTGAGCCTGCAGGCCAATAAGAAGAGATTTCTTTTTTGTCTCTAGCACCATAATCTCTATAGTGTATTTTATATTTACGAGAAGATGCTATCAATGGCTCAATATCGTAGACCTCTACCAGCGCTCTAACTTCAAAATGTTCTTTCTTTTTAGAATCTTTTAGGTAATCAAATAATTTCTTGTTATTTGTATGACGCGCACCTGGAATACAACCAATAGCACACCTACCTTGTCGTTGGCATGCGTTTTGTTCGTCAAAATATTTCCTCAAAAAAAGAGCCAGTTTCTCTTGCAACTCAGGTTTTCCAATTATCAGACTCTTTACATTCTGATATGTCGGGACCTGTTCGTAGATTGGATTTTTCTTATTAAACAAAGAATAATCATCTTTTCTATACGGTATATCGGTTATTGATAAATCGGCTGCAAAAACGTCTTCGTTTAATCCTGAGTTTGGATCAAAAGTTTCCTTATTCGTGATAGTCCCCAGAGGTAATTCTTCTTTCATTATTTTTGCAGCATCATGAAATGCTTTAGACCTTGGAAGTTTAACGTCACCCATAGATGAATTCGTAACAATCTTGTTTACTCCTAAGAATCCACGAGCCATTTCAAAGAATGGTTCAAGGTTTGCATAGTTTATCCCTATATTCAGATTCGTATCCCATGCGTCAATTACGCTTGGATATGGTTCTTCAGTAACATTGGTATATATTAATGACCCTCCACCAACTCCACTGGCTGTTAGCGTATGGACTTTAGGAGAGATTCTATAATTTAATAGTCCACGTCTATTGTTGCTGTTATGAAGATTGTTTACCATTTGAGATAGACCACTTATGTTATCTGGATATGGCCATGTATTATATGGTAAATTCTTAGATTCCAGAAATTCTCTTATACCTGTTTTCGGCGTTGGTTTTTCATTCAGTTCATGAGAGCTAGGGCTCAAAGGTAATTCATGGCTGACCCACCACTGTCCTCTTTCAAGAATCACTATTTTCTTTTTATTGCTGGGGTTACTTATTGCCTCGTCAACGTATTTGTTTACTAAAGATAAAGAGGTAATTGTGCCTCCGAAACCTGAGCCTATGACTACCGTTTCACACTCGTTCACTTCTGATGGATCTGTGCATGGAGTATAAGGGGGGGGTTACGACATCAGTAGTATGTATTAAGGTGCCATCCAAATCGTAGATTTTGAAATAAAGTTGAGGATCGCCAATTTCCAAAATCTCTCGAAAATCCGATGGTTCAAATTTAATCCTAAATGAACCGTCATCCAAGGTAACAGCTTTTCCTAATTCATCATCGTCTATTGAACCTGGAAAGGGATCCCGATCAAATGCCTTTATTACATAGTTCGATAATGTTTTTGACGAAGTTGGATCAACGAGTTTTCCTTTGATTTCGTAGGACATAGATCGTAATAATAAAAGCAGAATAAAAGCTTATCCTATTATCGATAAGAATTGTATATTATATCCAAAAAACGAGAAAAAATTTGGCGAAAAATATTTCGTGCGCGCAGCTATCTTTTATCATAATGATCGGCTTGACCCACTGGTATCATCCTATAATATCAATTGTTAGAACTAGAATGGCAAACAGAAGCTTCTACAGAATCTGGAGGTAGATATAAAGAAATAAAAAAAAGAATTTAGGATTAATCTAGGGAGAGGATGTTAGATTGGATGATCCTCGAAAATCATTTATCATCTGCTGGAGTTCGTAGTTAGATACATACTGTTCAGGGAATGATAGGTCACCTCTGGACTCAATGCATCCAAAACCTCCTGATTGACCTATTCTAGTAACACCTTCTGAGATAGTTACTGTGGAATTGTCTTGAGCAGGTTCAGATTCTCCAGTGGGTCTACATGTAAATGTATCGCGGAATGTAATACCATTAATATCTCCATACACAGTATAGTTATATGTAGTGGCTATAGTGGGATAGAAAACTGCTTCATAGCTTCCTACCTCTCCAAATGTAGGTTCTAGATCTAGCGTCATATTTTTACCACCAGCAGAAACATCTGCCTTCAGTGTCAATCCTTCAACTGGCCTAGTTCCATTTGCTTGAGAATTCATTGGATCTGTTGGATCTGGAGACGAGACGGTAGCGACAACACCAGATCTATCATCAACATAAACTGGTTCATTCATTGAACCCACAACAAACAGATAGTCTTGATCTCCTATTGTATAAAGTCTCCTTTCGTGCGCAGATACGGAATCTATCCCTATTGACACAAGAATGAGTACCATACTGGTACTCACGACAGAATACAGTACAAGGTTCCTATTTTTCATCTTTCAGATTACTCTATTGGATTATTTAAGGAAGTTGGTACATCTCTCGAACATTAGCTGGACCTTGTAGTTTCAAAACTACGAATCATTTAACTATCCAAGTATTCAATAAAAATTTCTGTACGTAGTAGGCCAACCAAATTGAGTTTTAAGTTTCACTTATAGTGTGTGATTTCAGGTATCCAAAAAAAGTTATAAGAGATAGTCAAACTCATAAACTTTCTTTCCTTTTCTTTTTCTTCCCTTTTCTCAACATAATTACGACAACAATTATTATCGCAAATGAAATAACTATAGTAAGGACCCTTGTAATAGACTCTATTTCACTTGCAGAAGCATTTGGAAATGGATTTAGGAGGCTTGGTGGAGCTTGATGAGGAACGAATACATTGAATGAGGCAAGAACTTGTACAGCAGCGCCTTTGTCTACTCTAGTTATTACCTGGTGAGTACCGTCGTCTGGGAAGAGGTATTCAACTGAAAAATCTCCATCAGGTACAGTAATG
>JAATVS010000282.1 GCA_014523695.1 Nitrososphaerales archaeon TH5895 | reverse complement strand
TCATTCTCTCAAGCCTTTTTATGATATGATGAACATTGGCACCGAATACCCCAGTATATACATGAGCTTCATCTACAACCAAAAATTTGCATGTCCTTAATAAGCGGGAAAATCTTGTTCTATGGAGAAGGTGATAATGAATCACATCAAAGTTGGTGATGATGATCTCTGGGATCAGCTCCCTCGTTACTATTTCCCTTTCAGATTTTGAAGTGTCTCCATCGAATATGCCTACATTTACACCCACTGGCTCTGCAATTTGCACTATCTTTGGATACTGATCTCTTGCCAATGCCTTGGTAGGATATACAAAAACAGCAAACACCTTTCGTCCATTTAGTTTTGTTTCTGGCCTAAGAGATGAAAAATGCGCTGCTTCAACAGAAATTCTCTGTACTATGGGGATACAAAAGGCCTCAGTTTTACCCGAGGCCGTTGGTGCAACAATAACAACATCCTTTCCCCCTAATATTTGGAGAATTGATTCCTCCTGAAACTTGTAAAGTCTCTTAATATTTCGCTTGCATAGACTCGTGACGATCCCCTCATCGATTGGAAGGGATTGAAATTCACTACCAGCTTCGGGTTCGGGCTCTTCTAAGACTATGAAATCAACTATATAATCTTTCTTAGATCTCAATACGTTCTCAAGTAATTTATTGCCTACCGCACCATTTTTACGGATTAATTCTTTTATCTCAGAAAATGGACGTACAAGTCTTTCCTGCTCTATCACCAATTCCAGATCTTGTACTTTATCAACATACCCATTATCATACATGGTTAGGAATTCCAAATAAGCTTCGTCTTGTTCAGCCATAGATGGAACGATACCACATATAGTGCACTTGGAGCAAACAAACATCAATCGACCATTATATATCTTATTGACACCAATAGAATTAACGTCATTACAACTAGGACACCTATAACCGATAGTCACATATTGAACATGTATTCCCAAGATATATCTTTTCTCAATATGAATTAAATACTCAGACTGTACATATCATTTAGGGAATGCCAATTTTATTTGATAAGGTTAACTATTTCAAATGGTCCCTTTTTAGGTAAGGGGTTAACATATGCCTTTTTTAAGTCTTCGAGTTACTGGAGAGAATGAGCAGTTCCGTCTTTGCTTCCTTTATATACATCAGCATCGGCAGTTTGGCTCAGATCTATCGTAACTGTCCCGTTATAGGTTGATATCGCTGCCAAGGTTAAACTAAGTCCTATTGCAATACTTAAAATAATTGCTAATGCTTGAAACGTTGGATTGTGTACCTGCTCCGTTACTGTTTTGAAACTCATGATTATTTGTTCCATCTATAGTATTTTATACAAATGGTAAAATTTATGAACAGCTGATGGGCATGGGCATTCCTAAAAAATCATGAATAATTATGAATCCTCACAAATGAGCGACATGGAGAAAGAGTGAATCATTCGTTATGTTGTATCAATCCCCTCAGATACTGCTGCAAATCATAATATGATCTGAGGGACAGTACATTTAGAAAACCTACCTAGTAACAAAAGGTCTTAATGGCCAATTCTAATTGCTCTTATCAACTGAACTTTGCAAGGCTCTCATATCCTACAAGACTTAATCTCCTTATAATATCAAGCAATAACATATACTCTCTTTCCTCATCTAAGTTCATTCCCGTTTGTATCAAAAATCCTCTTCCAAACTTGATTGCAGTAACAGGATAAACCGTGCCCCATAGTGACTCAGGAGAATGTACTAGAGGTTGAAACTTATCTGACAGTTGTTGTCTCACAGGTCTGTAGACTCTAGCTTTAGTTTTTAGTCTGTCGTTACCCAATATTTTATCATATTCAATTTCAACTTCTATTGGACCTACTATCTCCTTCTCCGGATGGTCCCACTCGGTTTCTACATCAAAGTATCTCTTTAGAATCAGTGCTTCCTGGGGAATAGCTAAACTCTCATTCCTAGAGAGTACAGGCATTCCCTCATTGTAATCACTTTCTTCGTAACTTAATATTGGAACAAAATTAACCAACAGACTGTGACTTCCAGTATTTACATCCCAGCTGTAAACAAAGGGTTGACCTCCAGAATTAATAAAAATTCCACCATCTTGTATATATGATAAGATTGTTCTCAAACCTACTCCTTCTGCACTACCTAATTCTGGATAAGCTTCGCCAAAGGGATTTATTACTATTGAAAAAGTACCACTACTTAAATTCGAGATGGGTGTTAACGATGCTTGAAATAGATCTGAATCATTATCATCTTTGATACCTTTTAGATCTATCATCCATTGAACAGCTTTCCTGTGTCTTGAATGAGGATAATATGAACATGGTTTTTCTTTCCTTGCACGAACATATCCTGAAAGAATTCCTATTTTGATTGGGGGATCAAATAACTGATAATAATGGATTTCTCTGAGTTTGTTTATCAACCAATTTACTTTATGTAGCTCTGGTTCGGTATTTTCTCCATTAAAAGCAGCCTCTGGAGATGCTGTTACATGGGTTCCTTTTTCATAATAACCATATCTTGCAAGATCTCGTCTAATGGCTGAAAACTGGCTTAAAATAGTATGAGCTCTTATTCTTTCATCATCAGATAGTAGATCTTTGGATATCTTTGCCATATCTGCCTGTGATGCTTCATGCTTGAGGTCAAAATAATTACCAGATAAAATTGTCAATGACTTCCAAAAGAACTCTGAGGAATGAACAAGCCATGCATAACAAGAAGAATAACGATACACGCCAAAATTATATTCTGCATTGCTAAATCCTGAAAAGCATTCCTTCACAAGAAAAATGTAATATTCCTGCTGATCTTTTTCTATCTTATTTAACAACCTCTTAGGAGTCATAGTAGAAGAGATGTTTGATTATAGATAAACTGTCAGACCTATAATGATTACTTGCAGCTATAATCATTTGGCTGCTCAGGATTTATTGCCAGAATGGTCTCACGTTAGGGGTATGCAATCTTTCACCTTTCGTCGATTACAGTCTTCCGTGTACGGATCCTTGGACACGCAGCTATTTGTAATCAGCTCTTACATCATTTCCGTAATTAAGAAGTAGCTTATGCACTTTGGGATCAATGATGTAACTGCAGTAAGGAGCATCTCGGTGTTCATCATAGTAATTCTTGTGATAATCCTCTGCAACATAAAAGCCACTAAATGGAGCTATTTCTGTTACAACAGGATCTTTGTAAACTCCTTCATTCTCAAGATCCCTTTTTGACTTCTCAGCAATCTCTTTTTGCTTCAGATCATGATAAAAGATTGCGGAACGGTATTGTGTCCCAATATCGTTACCCTGCCGGTTAAGGGTCGTGGGATCGTGTGTACGCCAGAAAATGCTAAGTATTTTCTCAAAATTCATAACCTTCGGATCAAATTCGATCTGTATCGATTCTGCATGCCCGGTTCCTCCAGTACATACTTGTTCATAAGTAGGGTTTTTTACTTGTCCTCCAGAATATCCGGGAAGAACTGATTTTATTCCATTTAGTCTTTTAAAGATTGCTTCGCTACACCAAAAACATCCGTTTGCAAACGTTGCAGTTTCGTGATCAGTTTTATTTTCATTCATTTCTAATTCTTGGCAGCCCCTTGTCCTTTGGGACAAAACAAATAGATAATGAATTGACGCACTCACGAGTATTCTTATCGGTCAGGCCTTCGTCTAGAAATTCATGCCCTAAATGTCCACCACAATTGTTACATTCTATTTCTGTTCTCATCCCATCAGGATCAGGTATACGCCTTACTGCATTTGGCAAGGTTTCATCAAAGCTTGGCCAACCACACCCGGCAT
>JAATVS010000281.1 GCA_014523695.1 Nitrososphaerales archaeon TH5895 | reverse complement strand
CAGCAGGATAATGTGATAAATTAGTCGTATGGGGTAATGCTACAACTTTGACAAACACAACAAAATCTCCCTCAGAAACTGGCTTTACTTGCAGCTGAGCTTCATAAAAAGCGTTGGTAGCCCATGCACTATTGTAAAATTCGATAGATGGGTATTTTGCAATTGTTGTTTTAGATAGTCCTGTATATTCGGATCCAATTTCATCTCCTTCTGATATAAAGACCGGACTTTGGGTAAAGTTATGATGTAATACACTTACAATTTCATTTTCATTTGCATTGTTCTCGTCGATATTAATAGTAATGTTAGGAAATGACACTGAAGCGATTTGAATATCTGCAGTATCTCCAAGATTGGCACTTGTTATAGTCACAACAAATGATTCTCCTAAATGCAAATTCCCTATGTCAGATAATGATGAACTGTTTAAATTGACATTGATAATCTTTGGTAATGCCTGTGACACTTGTCTTGTAGACAAATATAGATGTGGATAGAAATATAATGATAAGGCGAAAAATACTGCCAATAAAACTGGAATTATTATTATCAGGATGATAGTAGACATTTTTGTGTTCATGTATATGTTTTTTGAAGATTAGATATTATCATGAGTAAATATAAACTAATTTAGTGATTCTATTTAGTTCCATTAATTTCTCACCCATAGAATGGAAATAATGATCACTACAGTCACATGTAGGATTATATTCAAGACCGTTGGCTGGTTTTCTTGTCTATATCTTGAAACGGAGTGAAGTTCAGACTTTGAAACACTTATGAGGTAATAATGACCAGCTTTCACATCATTGCGTCTCTATATTTTGTCTAATACAATTGATCGGGTGTGTAACATATCAGCTATCCATTGTTCCATTTTGTCATCCAAGGATAAATTATACGTGAACCGTCTTCAGTAAATATTCCGAACTTATTCTGAGCTGCAGCTATTGCAGAATCAGATATTACCCCATCTTTACTTTGAGATAATGATTCCTTGATGATCAATTCAAGTGCTTCTGCACCTTTGGTTTTATGCCTGATAAGGTCTGAATCATCATGGTGTCGATCCTCAAAGTCTATGCTAAACAATCCAAACTTTCCTTCAGGTCTATAATTATCAAGCCATTCATAGTTATCCATAAAAGACCAAAATAAATATCCCATAATGCGAGCACCATCGTCTATTGCTCTTTTGACTTGCTGAAGATGTGACACAATGAATGGAGCACGATGCCCGTCATGTTTATCAGCAATACCGTTCTCAGTTATAAAGATCGGTATGTTATTCCATTTATTTTTTATTCGCATAATCACGTTGTACAAACCTTTGGGATAAATTTCCCATCCAAGAGTATTTAGTACATTATGAGGTTGGTTATTCGCTATACTAAGATCATTTATAGGGACTCCTCCCACAAACTTTGCTGAGGTTAAAGAAACGATCTTATTAGCGTAAACATAGACCCTGCGATAGTAATCAAGACCAATGAAATCAGCTTTGTTTTTCCAGTCCTCGTGTACAATGAATTCCTTGCTATTCTTATTGCTTCTTTGAAGTATGTTCAGATAGTTCAGATCTTCCTCACCATTAATGACCGCGTTAATAAAGTAATCATTTGCGAAATAACTGAAATTCTTGGCCGCTTCAGTATTATCTTTCACTGGTATACCGAATATCTTGCTCTGTTCTGCTGGAACGATCTCCATCATTAGATGCGTAAAACCAACTCTATTTGCAAGACCATCTCCATCCGCGTCGATATTGTCAAGGGCAGTGATCTTGTTATATGCTTGAACATGTGCTTCGATGAGATTGTGCAATACAATTCTTGCTTTTTTCCCTTTGAGGAAAAAACCAGGTGGCCATAATCCTGAGATATAGCCACCTCCAATTATTGTGGCTACAGGTTCGCCTATTGTGATCCAATAATCAACTAAATCTCTAAACTCTACAATTATTCGTTCTACATATCTAATGAACCTTTCAACAGTTTCATGATTTTCCCAACCTCTGAGAGATTTCCAATAAGGATCGGACGGCGGGGGATCTGCGAGTGGAAGGTCCTTTAGTGGATGTGGCAGCAAATTTTGACCCGTTCTCCTTAAAAATTCTTGAGGGGGAGTCATGACCCATAAAGGGAGTGTTGCATGATTAAGTGAAACTATTGGGATTAGGTTTTTTTCCCTCATGGCAACTATCATCTCCTTATAATTATCGATAGCCACCTGATCCCAATGATCTTTCTCAGGTTCGATACGTGCCCACTCTATGCTTATTCTAAAAGCATTTAGTCCTAATCTTCTGGCAAGATCGAAATCCCTTTTATAATATTTAGTATCCCAGAATTTAGCAGCGTCTCCTGCCGGCTGTAATTCAACTTGAGTGCCTCCTTTGTAGAATATGCTTGGCTTGGTTATGGTGGAGATCCTTTTGCTAATTTGTAGCGATCGTGTAAAAAAATCCCAATCATTATTTGTGATGTCCCCTTCAACTTGATAAGAAGAAGTTGATACACCCCATAGGAAAGTTTTGGGTAATGCTTTCATTGCGCTTTGATCTGTTGATCAATGTCTCTAGCTTTAATATTTATGGAAGCCCCCCCGTCTATTTTCAGCTAGAAACCATGGTTGAATCTATCGAATGTTTTCTTGAAAACCTGTAGCATACGGCCACTTGAGGTTAGATAAACATTACGCATTACGCATATTTCAGATGAGAGGATCAAAAATTCGCTTCGGAACCCCACATCGAGTGGAACCAAGACAATGATTAGTCATGACTGCGCCAGAGGACATTTTTGCTGTACTGAAGTTATCATCACGCAACTATAGTCGTAACTTTTCATTTATTTTTTTGTTATGAATCAACGGTGTTATGAATCAACGGCCAAATTTATTGATAGGGAAATTGATAGTAAACATTCTGTGATACTTCTCTCTGTTTTTGTAATAGTCTCTCCGACTACGAGGGAGTTTTTTCATACTCGGATCGGTATAATTTATGTTGTATTTACAAATGCTTTATTTTTTTGAATTCGTGAGCGGGATTCTTCTAAAGTCAGTCAAAATCAGAACAATTTAGTCGACATCTGCAGCAAATATGACGAATTTGAAAAAGAATATGACAAAATAGGAGAGCTAAACAAAGTTTTAATATTACAGTGCCTTTCCCTCCTTAATGATTCAGATTATATTTGCCATACAATCTCTGTTTATGTCTAGTATGCTTCTGGGTATGATTTTCGTTACCTCTATGAATATGCAAAAGGTGACTGCTATTGCTAACACACATACTATGAACGTAATAGGTGCTCCAAATCAGTCTGCAGCAGCAGGAGCGGGCAATAACATCAAAATGATAAACTCAACTTTAGCAAAGAAATTGAATGTCATCACCTCCGTTTCTCCGATAACCAATATAGTAAAAAATGTGGGAGGAGAGAAGATAGAATTGTCTGGACTAGTCCCAGAAGGTGTTAATTCACATACATTTGAGCTCGTGCCATCAGATGTTGTGAAGGTAAATGACGCAGATCT
>JAATVS010000280.1 GCA_014523695.1 Nitrososphaerales archaeon TH5895 | reverse complement strand
TCCGGATTAGCAGAAAACAGAGCAGAAAGTTCCTTTTTGCCCACTACTTTGTATGCCGTGTTAAATAGAGTAATAACGGTTTCGATCCTTGACTTGAAGCATGTATTGATTCACAGAACACCGCGATTCTGAGAATGACGGAACCCTCCTTGCATCCTGTTAGTTCACTAGCAATTTGAACCTAGTGAAGGGTACCCAATTAATCTCAAAAACATCCATTCAAATTGAAAACGACAAGATTTTTTCCAATTACAAGTGTGGTATAATCTTGCACTTATGTTGGCAAGAATCTTTTAATTCATAACCATTTGATCTGGATAATCCATTAGAATGGTAATTCCCACGGTTCCTCGATCGCGGATACTATTGGTTGTGCAAAATTCGACTAGTTAGTATTGGTCACCAATTTAGTAATGGTATGCAGCTAAAAATGAATTATCACGATTTGATCATGGGGTAGGTATAAGTTTGCTTTTGGATCATCACATGGATCTATCAGACGCCTGGTATCCCAGATTAGCTTTATCGTGCAACTTTCTTAGGATCCCTGGTACCATGACATACGCGTGTGAATCACACTTTGCTATCCAAGACAAAATGAACCTGCCAACGAAAGAATGCGACTAAAATCGAGTTCTATTCTTATTGGCATGATCTGGATATACTGTCGGATCCCAGATCGGCCTTGTGAGAAGGGGTTAGTGGCCAAAAAAATAGGTTGGATCTACCTAGTTCTGTAACATTAAAATCATAATCCGTCTCTTCATTTTGGTCTGTTTACCCACACACAAGTTCAGGTTCCAATCGTCACTCGCAACGAACGGGATTGATTTACAGCCACCGTTAATGCTAGTTATACGTTCGTAAACCAGACAAAGACAAGGATAGTTGTGACATAAACCCCCAACAGTGCTCGGATCATTTAATAACTCACATACCAATCTTGGTACATCACATACCAAACTTGATACCCTTCCTTTGCTCTTTGCAAGTCGCTTTGTATTTGGGATTCTCAAAATAACCATGATAATTCAATGGAACCACATTATATCTAGTAGGGACTTGTCAGGAGAGGATGGAGCTGAATTGGTTCTCATTTATTAGGTCAATCATAGCAAGGTTCAAATTTATTTATTGCCCAGTTTGTGTGGTTATGGCTAGTAAGATGGTAGTTTTGTTACCTGCCATTATAGCCGCCTTTATTATCGGAGTATTGGGCCTCCTTCTGGCCCCTTCAGAGGTCAGGAATAGAGATCTCAGTTTTCCTACGGGCACAATAAAAATTGACAACGATACTATCAAAGTTGAAGTAGCCAAATCACCTGAGGAGAGACAAAGGTGGTTAATGTTCAGAGAGGATCCGATTCCTCTGGATTCAGCAATGTTGTTGGCTTATGGAAAACCAGATCTGTACGCACTGTGGCTGATCAACATCCAATATAATCTTGATTTGATCTGGCTTGATGAAAATGGGCGTGTGGTGTATGCAAAAGAAGATGCACAAATTTGCACGAATCCATTTGATGCTTCAAAATGCACTTACAAGAATACCTCGCCCGCTAAGTTTGTGATAGCTGCTTCATCAGGATTCATTGCGAACCACAATGTTTCCACAAGCTCAGCAATGAAGATAATATCAATTTGATACAATAACCCTTCAATCGTGTGAATGTCTGAATATCTTGATTTTAAAAGTATTGGAATGCTAGTATAGCCTTATTTCGTCAGATTTTGAACCGATAGATTCATTGGATCTTGTAAAAGAGATTATTTGGCAGACCATCTAATAGCTTAACACTTTTTTAAAAGCTTCGCTATAAAACGCACCTTACCTTCCTCCAACAATTGCAGGTGATTACGATTAATTCAGCAAGCCGACTTGGAGTTAGATTAATTGTAGGTCCCAATTATTGGGATGCCATACACCTGGTCATTAATTGGAATGGGACCGTCTAGTCCTAGCGGCTTTCAAAGTTTTTGCAGAGTTTTTGACCTCACTTGACAAATACGATGGCATTGGAAATCATCTATCTGGGATTCTGCATATTCAGATAGGGTTATCAATGCATGCCGAGGTTGCACCATATATGTTGCCGTGGAGACGGCTGGGTGAGAGGAAAACCACCGGACAAAAACAGTTTATATGTGAATCGCTCATAAGTTGACGGTATTTTATATGAAGAGCCTTCAAGATAAAGACATTAGGTATTTAGATCACAAAAGAGTAACTTATAGGAGTAGGACTGAATCAACCCTCGCAAGATTGCTATCATTTTTAGACAATCAATTTGAATATGACGTGGTCATTCCAGGACTCACTAATGGTAAGCCAGTCACCATAGATTTTAAAACCAAAGACAAGTATATCGAGGTAGTTGATTCTGAGATAGATCTTCAGAAATTCAGAACTATAAAACAGAAAAATCCCGACCTTAATATCATTGCTTTTGGATCATCTAGGTATCTAGCAAAGGTAGACGAATTGGATTCAGTCTTCCTGTACGACTCTCAAGATAGTGAGACTAGTTCTATTTTTATAGAGGATCCCTCAC
>JAATVS010000279.1 GCA_014523695.1 Nitrososphaerales archaeon TH5895 | reverse complement strand
TAAAACGGATGAAAAGGGTATTTGCCGTGATGACGGGCCAAATATCGCGTGGTTTAAGGACCCGGCAGGTAATATTTTGTCCGTGCTCGAAGAGTAGTACCTAAATATTCAAAAGCAAAATTACCCCCAATGCTCAAAAAAATCAGAGTCAAGGTAAATTTGTCCCAGTAATGGTACTTTATACACCATTAAGTATCACAGGCAGGCGATCTGCACTATGTCCAATCTTTTACATGTCTACCTACCTTTCCAACTTCCTGATTTTATAGGAGTTATAAAAGTAAGATCTATCGTTACCATATAAAATCCTAAAGCCTTATTTCCATGTGGTGTTTTAAAATGAATGTTAGGTGTCCAAAAATAAACTTGTCTGTTGGATAAGGGGGTTACATACTTGAATCTCACGCTGTATAAGGAGATCTCAAGGCAGTATAATGACAATGAAATTCTTACATATGTAAAGCATATGATCCCACATAATGTGCTGTTGCAAGTTAATAGACATAGATATCAAGAGGATCAGTCTTTCAGGGTCATACTTCAGTGGTTTAAAAATGACTTTATGAAATGGATGCCTAAGAATTTGCAATGTAACATATGCAATATACAAATGAAGCTCCAATATTTACCAGGTAAATCATGGGAAGTAAGAGCTATAGAGATTTACGAATGTATGAAATGCGGTTCAAAATATGTCTTTCCACGATATGGTGAAATTAAAAAGATTGCAGATACTAGGGTAGGACGATGTAGCGAATGGTCGATGCTTTTTGGAGCTATTTTGAATTCATTGTCATTTCCAACTAGAATTGTGCATGATTATCTTGATCATTGCTGGAATGAGACTTACATTCGATCAAAATGGATACACATAGATTCAACTTTAGAATATCCAATTTCTTTCAACCATCCTCATTATTATGAACAAAATTGGCGCAAAGAATATGAGCACATCCTAGCATTTTCTTCTAACAGCATAGAGGATGTCACCAGATTCTATACCGAGAAATGGGATACTGAAGTTTTGGTGAAGAGAACAAAAAATAAAACTGATAGAAAGATCAACAGGATCTCTAAACTATATTTGAGATTATAATTAGGAATTTACAGACAGTAGTAAGCTCTGACTTCAATAGATCGTTTTATGAAGCCTTGAATAAATAGCATTATTCTATAGAATTATTTGATCCTGATGCTAACGACTTTTCTAAGATGAAATAACTGCTATTAGTCTGTTTTCGAATGAATAACTATGCGAATATGCCGACCATTAGAACTAGACTTAAGGCCAACAGATGAATATGGTATCTGAATTAACGCTACTCCGTTCCAATAGGCCACATACAATTCAAATTGCTGTATGAACAGCGTTTATCTTTCAGAAAATATATGGTAATTTCGATTCGTAGTCAGGTACATAGTAATCAAATTTAACTAAAGCAAAGATCTTCCTAAATCCCCCAGATTATCAATTCCTGTAATGGAATTTGAATAAATTCAGAGGAAGCATTGACTGTTGATACCCATACAATAATGATGATGATGATGATGATGATGATGATGATAACAATAATAAAGAAGATTAGAGTTCTTTGAGGCATTTCTCATAACGAGAGCAATGTTACTAATATAAAATTATAGAGTTGTAGTTTGTCGTCCTTTTTTAGCTCCTCTTAGCGTCAAGATTGTACCTTCTAAACTCTTTTTCGTCCAATTCGATGTCTCTTTATACATATCTTGAGTATCTTGGCTTTCAATGAATTCTGGTCTGGTCTTTTGGATTTCATTCTGAATCTTGTGTCCTATTGAGTCCAACAGGTTTTGGTTCTAGAATATGATTACAGATTACCAATGGATTGCAGCTTGATTCGGAGTGAGCATTAGGAATGCATCACAATCAGAGATATTCTAGTCAGCTATCCCGTTCGTATCAAATATCGTAATCTTTCATGATTTATCCTGCTTAAATATTCTAGCTGAATATTCTGCCAATTTCCTTAATGCTTGAATTTTCTGCTCCCTTTCTATTTCAGCCCCTTCAATTGCAGAAGAAAGATAACTTATAGATTTATCATAGGTCTCACGAGCGACTGGGTATGGTACGCCATCT
>JAATVS010000034.1 GCA_014523695.1 Nitrososphaerales archaeon TH5895 | reverse complement strand
TGCTCTAGCAATATTTGCTTGCTGCTCTCCTACTGCTCTGGCTTCTGCCTGTTGAGCTTCAATTTCTATTCTACGCAGCTCATTCTGTGCCTGCAGTGCTCTCTGTTGAGCTGCTACCTTTGCTTCTACTGCCCGTACAAACTCTTGAGAGAATTCAAATTCTGTAATAGAAATCGCGTCTACAATGATATTGTAATCAGCTAATCTTGCCCGAATCTGCTGCTCAATCTCCGTCTTTACAGATTCCCTTTGAGTAATTAATTCTTCCGCGTTACACCTTGCAGTCACCTGTTTGACAGATTCCTGAATCGCTGGTACGATCACCCTGTTGGCGTAATCAAGTCCTAGATTTTTATAAACATTCTGAGAATTATCAGGATCTAGATGATAATTCAAAGCAACTTGTGTTCTGACGTCCTGAAGGTCTCTGGAGGCAGAAGCTGCATCCTCAGTTATCCTCTGAGTTCTAACTTCCATCTGCACAACGTTATCGCGGACGGGAACTACAAAGTGAATTCCTTCATTAAGGGATCTAGTCGTATCTACAGCGCCGAATGTCAAAAGTACACCCCGATGACCCGCGTCTACTATCTTGATGCTTCCGGTTATGGCTATAGCCACTATGATGATTCCGATGACGGCTGGAACTATGATTTTAATAAAGGGGCTAGAAATTCTACCTCGCCCTGGGCTTGAGCCCCTAGAGTATGGTGAACCATGTGGATCTTCTAGAGGTTCTCCTTCAGGGGTAGTCCTGCGAGACCTACCAGTGGTACTGCCGCTGCCGTCAGCACCGTAAGGGTTATTTTTACGCTTAAATGGATTTATTTTCATTGCCTTTCAAGTCCTTGCTTCTCGTAGTAGCAAACCAATTTCTATCTAACCGATCGTATATGGATAGCATTAGTAGTGAAATCAAATACATGATTTATTTCACCAATTTACATATATATATGTTAGAACATAAATTCTAACAAGAAACGGTGGTTGCAAATTAGTACGAAATCTTAGCGAGAACGAATATTATGCGATTATAACCAGGTCACAAATATCAATGGTTTACATTTTGCCAACCCAAATCTCTGAAACCATCGACGTATCCATCGATCTTGCAACCTACTCTTAGTGCTCAATTACTATGATAGATCGCTAACTAATGCGGTCGAAATATGGGATGTAATTATTAACTTGATGATTGCATTCCATTTCCAGACTATACAATTTGCTCAAAAATATAATTCGACAAGTCATATCTGTCAACCGGGCAGCAAGTTTTTATACTTACATCAGGATTCCTACTGTGTTCGCCACCTCTTCTATTATTGCTAATACTAATAAAGGTAATATCAATTCCAACTATTGTTACAATAGTATCATAGTTAAGAGATTTGATATTATGCCTTTCACTTTTTGGGTGATTAAATATTAACTACTTAACTTAACTTAGTTAAACATTAACTACCGACATGAAATCTTTCAAGTTACACGCCGCAGCCGCTAACTGTCAAAAATAAAATCACTTCAGTTCCTACTTCTTTGCTTCTTGAGCTGTTGTTTAAACACCTCGATTAATTCGTGGACCGATGTCGCATCTTCTGGACCCTTGTCATCTCTTATCTTTCCCGTAAATTTAGGAAATCGCAATGCCAGGCCATAACCCTCTCTAATGGAATTTAGGCCTGCTGTGTGGGAAGGACTTAGTGTTATTTCTGAAGCGATGACTTCAATGACAATCTTTGGTTCAAACCACACATCCATCTGGTCCATCCTTGTATCTACTCTGGGTGATTTATGACCAATACGAAGACTTTCAAGGGTGTTATAAAAGTTTTCAAGATGCTGGTCAGTAAATCCAGTCCCCACCTTGCTGACGCTCCTAAAAAGATCCTGGTGTTCATCATATGCTGCCAGCAAAAGAGCTCCATATTTTCCTACCCTTCTTCCTCTTCCGTACAAGGCGCCAACAATTACTAAGTCTATGGTATCTGCTAGTTCGCTTCGGTACTCGCGCTTTACCTTAATCCAGAGGTATTCTCTGCTCCCTGCTCGATAAACGCTATCTCGCTGCTTAAGCATGATGCCTTCACATCCAGCCTCTATTGCCGAATCCATAAAACCTTGAATCTCCTTTTCATCACTTGACATAATTTGTGTTATTAGTCGTATCTTCTTAGTGGTGGTCTCTGAACTGTGTTGTATACTATCTGTCACTCTGACTCTTTCCAGTCCATGGCTTGCTCTTCCCGCACTAGGTCCCAATTTTCCACCGTCTCTGTCTCCCCTTCTGTTGCTTTCTCTTTTTTCCTTAGGATTGGAGCTAGCTTTGTCTCTCGAGGCACTGTCATCATCCGACAAATCCCCAATCTCGACAAGCTCAGTTAATATGCGTCGTCGTTTCCTGTAAGGATAGCCAGTCACAGATTTAGCATCGTTATACAAGACATCAAAAATGTTGACGATCACAGGGTAACTTTGCATCGCCTCTTCAACTCCGTACTTTCTTCTTCGGTGCATAAGCTCTTGAAATGGGAGATATTCTGAAGTACTTGGATCGACGGCAACGATCTCACCTTCAAGTATCACTTTTTTAAGGCTGTCCATTTTTCTAATAGCCTGGACCACATCTGGATAGTGGCTTGTTATATTCTCAAGCCGCCTTGAGAAGAGCTCTACTCTTGCACCATCAGGAGCTTTGCCTCTGTGATGATCCTTGCCTTTGTGTATTTGAACTCTTTCTCCATCCAACTTGTATTCTGCACCAGCAACTCCCTCCATTCTATCGAGTCCCTCCTCTATGGAGGAAGCTCTTTCGGCAAGCATCGGTCTAATCGGTTTAAAAAGAGTTATCTGTATTGAGCGAACTGATTCAATCCCATTACAGGCCAATTCTTTTGCAACCATGCCGAGATCCCCGGAGACATTGTAAGCATTCTCTAATAGGGAACGATTTGATTTATCATTGGTAAAGGCTATTGATAATGAATCTAAAACAGTGAAGTCTGCGATTCCTAATCTCAGAGTTCCCATAAGAAATTTCATTATGTATCTTGCTTCTCGGGGGGTGGTTTCATTTAGCAGACTGCTAACAAGTCTTAGCTTCATTTCTTGGGAACCAGAACCTGTAGTCTTTGCTATCTTGTACAAAGTACTGAAAACCCTATCGACGGTCATTTCCTGAGAAAACAATGTGTTTTGATTTCTTGTTTTCATTGCTTCTCCAGCAGTATCGCCCAAGTCTCCCATCTTGCGATAGACGGCCAAGATCTCTGTGACACTCTTACCAGATGACTGAGCAAGCGCACGAATTGCCATCTTTTCTGCCAATCCCAACTCTATGCCTTCATAAGAAGGCCCTAATTTTCCTTGAATTAAATAAATTACCTTGTCGATAATTTCACATTGAGTTTCTTTTAATAATGAAACAAGGTGATCTGTGAGAAGCAGCCTGCTCCTAGTTTCTTCCATCTTTTCAAAAGTATCAACGAGTTTGGAGAGAAGCAACGCGTATTGTACAAATTCTGTAAAGGTGGAATCTGATTTAAATCTATTATCGTAGTATACAGGGGAGATGTTAAGTTAAGCGGATACAGACCCATTAAGGAATATGATCTGACACACGTAGATAATTGGCTTGGTCTTTTTGTGTGTATGCATAACGCGGACATTTCTACACATCAAACTTACTACTCTTCTATAGCTAATGGGCGGCGAGGAGATTAACCTAACAGAGTGGTATACAAAGGGGATGAATCTAGAGGCTGTAACATGATTCAAGAAGGCCGTACGAACATCATTTTTTTTGGAAATCGGGATTCTGTATAATGTGGTAATAATCCTCATGGAAAAACTATTCCTTCGAGATTTATACGATTTTCATCACCTTCTGCATTGCTACCAGCATTGATGCAAGGTACGTTTTCTGGAAGAATACCGTTGCCACATGAATTTTCAGCATATAACCCTCCTGTTCTTTCGTACCCTTGAGCGAGAAGGCTATTAGGCACAAATATGCCATTAATTGAAAATATCAAAGTCAAAGCTAACACCAATCCGGTCAACAAACTAGTAGTAGTGTGATTCATTACTATCTAACCTTAATTTATTTGGTTTATTTGCATTGTGGGAAATATTGCTTTTCCATAAATCTGATTTTTCTACGAATAATGCTTACTATTTAAAAATATGTCATTAGATACTCTATTCTTTTCAAGAAGATTTCTTGTTATTTTGTTTCAAATCGTTAGAAAATCTTTTTTGTAAAACAGATCAAATGGCTATAATGCGATTTGATAATGATGAATAAGATTTACAGAAGCGTTACCGTTATTATTATTAAGAACAAGTAACCCCAGTACCTGAGTTGGGTTACATAATGAACTGTTTCAATCAGTAACCAGAATTAGTTAGTATTACAGTGATTTGATTTGCATTAAAGTAACAATGAGGCAGGCCAGGACATTGAACAAGAGAATGAAGATGTAAGCCGAGGTGGTGAAGCAGAAAATGAAGCAGCGAATTTCTTGGACATGACCTTTGCACAAGGTCCAGAAACGGAACAAGAGATTGAACAAAGCATTGAAGATGTTAGCCGAGGTCGTGAAGCAGAGAACGAAGCAGAGAATAATGCGGAATTTGTAAACGTTGCGGACCAAAATGAAGTTGAACAAGAAATTGAACAGGAAATTGTAGATGTAAGTCGTGGTGGCGAAGCAGAGAATGAAGCACTAAATACAGCAGAAATTGAGAATTCTGACGACAACGAAGCAGACCAAGATGTAGACCAAGAGATTGAGAATGTAGACGACGGTAGCAGTGCAAGCAATTCGGGTGGAAGTAGCACGAAAATTAGTTAAGTCGTTTAGAACCCTTCCTTTTCTTTTTGAATATTTGTAAGTAGCAATCGGCTTTTTTAGACGAATATGATCATGCAGCGCCATGAGCAGCTCGTAGCTCTGAATATTCGAGAGTCAGGAACTAACCATGTACCAAACCAGGAGTCAGGAACTATATGACATATAGACCTGTTTTCAAAACATTTTTACTGAATTATGCGTAAAATTCGGTGTGGACCCAAGATTCGGTTTTTATTAATCTTAATTAAAGTGGCTAACTATTCTTCCTCCTTCGTTATGTCTGATTGATTCGTGTCTTCTGCGGGCATTTGAACATCTATCTACTATAAATCAGTAAACAGATCCGCCAAAAATAATTCTCGCTGAACGCCAAGAGCATCAGTTACAACCATTCGTTTGTGCAGGCTTGTAAGCCAGTATGATTCAAGTACGAATCATATTTCTATCCTTCTTTAATAGCTTCGGAGCTAAATTCTTGATTCAGTTTTGCTGCCGCAGGAGCAGAATTGTCGGAGTCGCTTACACTAGATGAGGTCTGTTTCTTAGACCGGTCTTCCGTGTTGTCAATCGATTCGATGGCCCGTTTACTATAGTCCACAATTCTCTCTACGGCCTTTTCTGCAGCAGTTTCCATATATTTCGTGTAAATCTCAGTTTGCTGGACAATTTCCTGCTGCAGCATGCTTTTTTGGTTCTCTAGAGATTCGATTTCTTTTTCCAAAAATCGAGATTTTCGTAGACGGTCCATAACCATTCTTACGAGAGGATTTTTATTAGTTGCAGAGCCCGAAGAATGAATATCACTGGCTGCCTCAAACTCAGACGCGATGTCTTTAATGTTGAGCAGCTCTTGAAGTCCAAAACCCATTGAATTCAGTTGATTAAACGTGTCAAGCAGTATTTTATTTTCGTTAATTTCTTTAAACGTTATGTCCATGGAATTCTTGGTGATTTTCGATTCATCGTGAGCTCTTATTATTGAGTCATGGAGCCTTTTCTCCCTTTGTTCCAGGTCCGCAATATTAGAAATATAGCCCACAATCTTATTTGGATCAAAACCAAGCAATCGCGAATTGTTGAGCAAATTTACAAGTTTGGGAAGATCAGTCTCGATTTGTAGGTTATATTTACTCAGGAAGTCTTTTGCTTTACTGAAGTCATTCAATGTTCGCATTGTGATAGCCTTATTTTGCAGCGTACGTCCCAGTTGCGCTTCTGCATTTTTTTTCTCCCTCATTGCCTTTTCGGTCTCATTTTCTAGCTTATCTTTTTCTTGTACTTTTTGTTGAATGTACTTCGGAATTTCGGGGATTGGTACTTCGTTGACTAAACCTACAACCTGTCTTGCCGTATTGACTATTGTATCCGGTGAGATATCGAAATAGCGACATTTGTCGTAAATCTGGTTTATGAACCCGTATATCTGATCTTCTTTTATCCCTAGGTTTCTCAGAAGTGTTGTAATTCTCATGCCGAGTGCGCATTCTGCAGCGGTAATGCCACTCCTCCGACACTCTATAACGAACTCCCTGAGGGAATCAAACTCTGATCTACCGAGGCGTGATCTCCATTCTTCAATCACATTACTCGTAGCCCCTGTTGAAATCCCGTATTCTGCAGATATTTCACTTCGCCTATTTCCAGATAGCCAAGCCCTCATAATCTGGTTCTTTGTGTACGGTGACAAACCTTCGCCCGTAGTTTGGCTATGTCCCATTGATTGATATAGTTTTGGTCATACCGGTCACCAAGGCGGTCATCACCCTGGTCGAGTCCCTCCACGTAGAGTAGATATGTCCTACCTAAATCCGAATCCGATCTTCCGATACAACTGACCTCAATAAATAATATGAAAATAATATGAAAATAATTTGGTAATCTGGCTATCATAAGAATCTCAAAATTTATTCTTTTTGGAAGGGGAGCTCATCGGCTCCTGGCCGATTCACGGTTCGCTACTGTAACTGACCCTATCATTGTTGTGACCCTTTCCACCGTTATTGTTGTCAATGTAGGTAGGCACTGTAGGAAGTGCTACCCTCGTTCCCCAGATGAATTATGGAAAAAGCTTTGGTAGTTCAGGAAATCCTGGAATTTCAGGGAATCTGAATAAAGGAGGATTAGGATCAGATTCCTCTTCTTCTCTATCTTGTTGTTGTTGTTGCTGCTGTGATGATGATGATGCAGCTAACAATTGTGGAGAACTTGATGGTCTTTCTTCAAGAGTAATGGGTACTTCGACGTCCTGACCTTCTCTGTTCACAGTTAACGTAACCTTGTCGCCTACTTTCTTACTTTCATCAAGGTAAGATATTACGTCATCCATTGACTTTACTGGTTGATTATCTATTTTGGTAACAATATCTCCACTCCTTACCTGTTCATTACCAACAAAATCTACACCCGTTGCCTGACCTCTTATGCCAGCCTTATCCGCAGGACTGTTCTCTACAACAGATACTACTGCCGCTCCCTTGAAATTTCTTGGTAGCTTGAGGCTCTCTGTAATATCCGGAGATACGTCTCTAGCTGTAAAACCAAGCCACGGGTGAACATAACTCCCTTTCTCAATTAGGACAGGAATTTCCTTTAACAGCATATTTGATGGTACTGCAAAACCTACTCCTGAATAAACACCGGTGTTTGAGAAAATAGCAGTATTCATCCCTACAACTTCACCTTTCATATCTAGCAACGGTCCCCCGGAGTTACCTGGATTAATTGCAGCATCGGTCTGTATTGTATTTGCAATAGAATACCCAGTTATGTCATTTGGTAACAAACGACCAATCTGACTTACCACACCCGTTGTCAAGGTACCACTCAGTCCAAATGGGTTTCCAATAGCTATAATCTGCTCTCCTACTTCTATCTCTGATGAATTTGCAATCTTAAGTGGTGCCACTCTCTTGTCAAAAAATTCTCTATCTGGAATTTGGAGGACACCAATATCTGAATAAGGATCCTTTCCGACTACCTTCGCTGTATATGTATCTCCATCTACGAATTTAACATCTACTTCGTCAACCTCAGAAACAACATGATGATTCGTTATAATTCGACCATCTTGATCATAAACAAACCCAGAACCCAGTGCGATATTATTTTGAGGAATCTCTCTTCCATTTAATGTAACTATCTGATCCGATCCGGGTCTTGTGCTTGTTATTTGTACTACCGAGTTCTCTGTTTTCTTGAATATTTCAGGTAGCGATATTTTTTGTGAAGATGATGCAAGGCTACTGGTAGTACTAACATTAATTCCTTCGTCAGGATTAACCTCTTGTTGCTGGGCTTGAACCATTGATGGATTTCCCAACGATGAGGGCTGTTTTGTTGATGATGATAGAGGAGCTGGATATGATTCAGATAGTGGTGATTGGGGTGATTGTGAAGGTGCAGTTGCTAAGGAGCTAGCTATTGTACTGCTCGTAAAAAGGGGAAGAGAAGGCAGTAAGTTCATTGTGCCTGCAAAGTATGCACTTACTACAAGAACTGAGACGATAATCCAAATAAACAGATACACAATTAATAATAATGACACACGATTATTTATATTTTGACATTTGGGTCATTTTCTAATTAAATTAATGTCAGAATGCGAATATAGATTGAACCCAACAACTAGGTCAAAGAAAATTCTTTGGCGTGAGAGTCTGACACAGTAGATTGGGACGAGTTTAAACTGTCTCGTTCATTTGCCATAGCATCAATTGGCTCCAAAATCAGAATATTTGGCTCCCCAGAGATGACATAATAATAATACAACGACGGATCATCATAGGTAATTCCAGATGTTGTCTTCGTAATGATTCTTTCATCGGTAGCAGATTTCCCTAAATAAACTAGATTCTGCTCAGAATTGGAATCGTGCACTATCGGAATACTTTTTCCATTCTGCAACATTGTGACGAGAGAGGATCTATCAGTAAACATGATTGGCATGTAATCTTCATCCGAAGCAGATGTAAAGCTGCTAGTGGTACTCTGCGAATTTAGAGCAGTGATCGACCCCAGAATGAGAAATGAACAAATGAGAATGGACGCACTCAGCTTGACCGCTCGTTTGGGTATTCTAAGCAAAAGTTCCTTACTTTCAAGGCTTCTCAGATTCGATTTGGAAGAGG
>JAATVS010000278.1 GCA_014523695.1 Nitrososphaerales archaeon TH5895 | reverse complement strand
GATGTAAGATCATCTTATAAGCCTCCTGAAGGTTCTGGGATACACCCAAGAGAGGCGTCCAGGCATCACGCGAGTGTATGCCACAGGATGTTGAAACAAGCTATAACGATTTCATGCGTAAAGATGGAAAGTATAGATATCATAGGTTATTCAGCAGGTCCTGGGCTGGGACCATGTTTAAGGATAGGAGCTGTTTTAGCTCGCCTCCTGTCCACTTATTATAGAAAACCATTGGTGCCTGTCAATCATGCCCTAGCGCATATTGAACTAGGTGCTCAATTGACCGGGGCAAAGAATCCTTTGGTGATACTTGTTTCAGGCGGGCACACGATGATTCTCTTGTATTTAAACAAGAGATGGCGGATATTCGGTGAAACCTTGGACATTACCATAGGCCAGCTTTTTGACCAATTTGGCAGGTCGTTGGGATTTTCATCTCCGTGTGGGTCGACAATTGAAAAATTAGCAAATGAATCTAAAAGAGAGTATTCATGGATACCATACACGATCAAAGGAAATGATGTTTCATTCAGTGGTTTGCTTACATCCGCAATAAAACGTCCTAAGGATGAAAAATCAGATATCGGCAATACGTGTTACTCTTTGCAAGAAACCGCTTTTGCAATATTGGCTGAAGCTGCAGAGAGAGCTATTGCATTCACAAACAAAGAAGAGGTAGTAGTGGTTGGAGGAGTAGCTGCTAACAGACGTCTGGCAGATATGTTAAGTCATGTTTGCTCAAGACACGGAAGCAAGCTACATATCTGTCCAACCCGTTATGCGGGAGACAACGGTGTTCAAATTGCATTAACAAGTCTTATTGATCATGCACATTCGAAAGTAAGTATTGCCCCTGAAAATGGGTTTATTGATCAATCTTGGAGGCTAGACTCTGTGAACGTATCTTGGAGATAGTCAATACCAATTCAAGTAGGTTTGGATTTGTTAACTTGGGTCATTATTTCCTTAGCCCAATGGCCTGTATTTAAGACGCCGAACTTGTAAGTCCGATCACTTAATTCCACTACGACCTTTGCTATTATAAAGCCCTCAGACTTTGATGCTGAAATCTTCTCCAGTGGAATGTCAAGCAGTACTTCCTCCGTCTTCTTGCTTAGGGTCGTCATTCTGCCTTCTGTCTTTTCGAAAATGAGCCGTTGATTGGTCAGCGTCAATATTCCATTCTTCAATTTGTCCTCTGCACAGTCTTCCTGTATGATTAGCATCTCTCCTGGTCTAGGTTCAGCACCACTCACACTTTTATGATGTTGCTCCGATCTATATTACCATTGTCAAACAGACTTCCGGTCCTAATCAAGAAAGGATCTGAGGCAGATCTTTACCTAATTGACTGGTATGACAAGCAAGCAATATCAAAACTGAGAACAAAGAGATCTTATCGCCATCCTCTCCTAGACAGGGAGCTAAGATATAGAAGAACAATCCATGAGGCAGAGATGCTCTCGAAGGCAAAAGAGATTGGGATAAGGTCTCCATCCCTATATTTCTTGGATACGCAGCGCAACGAAATAATCATGGAGTACATCGAAGGTGTAAATTTGAAGACGGTCCTTTCAGCTGACCTAGCCTTGAAATTAGGAGAATGTGTAGCAAAACTTCATTTCAAAAACATAATACACGGAGATGTCACTACTTCTAATTTTATTCTGGAAAGACTCTCGCGTCAAAATGATACTAGACTCGCCATAATAGATTTTGGTCTTTCTTTTTACTCTCAAAGATTGGAAGACATGGCGTCGGATGTACGGATGCTTAAGGAGGTTCTAAACAGCGTGCACCATGAACTTTTCGATCAGACGTTCTCGAATTTCGTTAAGGCGTATTCGTCATTTAGTCCCTATGAGAGAGGAAGAAAGGTCATGCGGAAGGTCGACGAGATAGAATGCAGGGGAAGGTATTCACGTATTACTGATTCTAACTAGTGCATTCTTAATATAGCGTTTGAAGGCTGGCATTGGAATAATAATGACCATTAATTGATCCGTATTAGAATTTCAATATGGAGCAGTTGAAAAATAAGGACCTCTGTTTTGTAAGTTCGAATCTCAACAAGTTTCGAGAAATTGAGCCTATTCTGCGACAATATGGAATAGTTTCTCAACTTATCGAAATGTCAATCCAGGAAATTCAATCCGAATCGGTACATCGAATAGCAGAGGCTAAATCCAATTACGCATTTAAACATCTCCTAAGGCCAGTCCTT
>JAATVS010000277.1 GCA_014523695.1 Nitrososphaerales archaeon TH5895 | reverse complement strand
TCCGTTAAGCAATAGTCCTGGAAACCAAGTCAAATTGCTTCTTAATTACAATGTAACTGAATCATCACTAATTGATAACCCTATAAACGCCATTATGGAGGTATATGCTGCCAACCAATCATTAGTAAGAACCTCCTCGCTACCGCATCCTTTGAACCTCACAAGCTCCGAAGGAACCATCCAACTCGCTACTACCCTAAATGATAACAATCTACAAAATATAACTGCAGTGGCGATGCTCACAGATGATGAGAAAGCTATTCCCATTTCTAACGTCTTGGAAGCAAGACTTAACTTGGGTGAAATGAACGCTGATAGGTAGTGCTCTCAATCCTCCGATTAATATTGCCGGGAGAAGGGGGGATCACCCTGATTGTGTTTTATTTTTTCTTCGTTCTATAATATTCGTTGTTAATTTCTAATCAAATACAGTTTACTAGGTATTTCAGCAGTTCTCTAATAACAGAACGGCGTAGCGGCAAACAATTTTACTAGAAATTTGTTGGAGAAGAACTCTATGATACGGCTTTAAGACTATCGAACAGACGATTTGTACTGTAAAGCATTATGTAAAAGTTTGGGCAAGAAATTCCTGTTATTCAATATTAGGAAGTGCTTGATAAGAATATACAATGCATCTAGATAAGAGTCGGTCACCATTTTTAATTATAATATCTTTTGGGATACTTTTGACAGTTGGATTTATTGTTAGCATAGAAGATATGAACGATTCGCAGGCGAAAAATGGTAATGGTAGTAAAAACGATGACAACGGTCATGATTGCGATGAAACAAATATAATCATTGGCACAAGGACTTTCACCAAAGGAACCAATTGTGATGACATAATCATTGGTTGTCCTATAACAGCAGAAGGGACTGGATGCAGCTCAGGTGACACACTAAGAGGGTTAGAACGACATGATGTCTTGCATGGATCCGTTGGAGATGATACTCTTTATGGTGACGAAGGAAATGATGAGCTCAGCAGCTCCGACGGTAACGACCGATTATATGGCGGTCCAAATGACGATATTCTTATGGCTAGTTTCGGAGGTGATTTCTTAGTAGGTGATAAGGGAAAGGACGAGCTTTATGGAGGGCCTGGCGATGACGTATTGATCGGTGGACCTGGGCCAGATTATTTTGATTGTGGAGATGGATATGATATTATTATCGACTTTAATCCGATGAATGGTGACACCCATGCAGATAATTGTGAAGTGGTACTATCTGATTTAGGCAACAAGGAAATTCTGAGCCAAGGCGGGATAGCTAAATCGAAGTTGGAGGCACTAGGCATAGGTTCTCAGAAACATCCAATCGACTTAGAAGATATTGGAGAATCAATAAATTAATGCAACATCAAATTTAGGGTCGAGGATATTGACTTCTCCACTACCACTTAATGAGAAACAGATTACCATTGGAGTACGTACTCTATACTATTTTGCTTTAGACGTGGTTGTCGTTTTATAAGGAAAGAACTTGCCTCTTCCCGTAAAGTGGGAATATTAGTGTTTCAATTTATGCTCCTTCCTAAAAAATACCCGTGAGGCAAGGAATATGACATATTCGTCTAGCTTGGCCGGTTCTATGTGATAGTTGGTCAGATACACTCTTTTCATTATGGCGGCGAATAAGGCTAAAGTTTTATAACTTGCATAAGTTCAAACTGAACTGTAAATGTAATGTATTCCTCTTCTATGCCGCTAGGACCAGGGGGCGTCGACGTTTTAAGAACTTTGGCAAGCAAAATGGAACAGCAGCTCAAAGATACGGAACAAGTCAGAACCTCATTTGACGCAGACATCCGGAGATACAAAGATAAACAGATTAGTAAGAAGGAATTTGTACATAGACTAGTTATCTATACTATATCCCTCTCAGCCTTAAATTTTCTGGTTATTCATGTGATCCTAGAGATGAGAACGGCTATTGAAAAGGGAACTTCGATGAAGGATTTTACAGGGGGAACCGTTACGGAGGACTCATCGACTTCGGGTTCCCAATTCGGTTTAGGTATTCAGGGATTTGTTGGGGGATCATTTCCGGGTGGATCGGGAGATGGTGGTGACCTCTTGACCAATGGCAAGACGGCAACTTTGAGGCGCGATATCAACAATGGTACTGATGAGAAAGTATCACATGACAGAACTGGCTATAGAAAAGGCCAGAATTTCCTAGAGAGTTCTTTGCCCAAGGAATGTATTGGCTGTGGAACAGTGCTGATTCGAAACACAAATTTTTGCGGTAGCTGTGGACATGAACAATGAATTAATTTTGATTTAGACAAAATAATACAAGGGCTAATTCTATG
>JAATVS010000276.1 GCA_014523695.1 Nitrososphaerales archaeon TH5895 | reverse complement strand
TTTACCCGTGTTCTCCTTGATATCCCCTGCTTCTCCAACTTTTACGAGAGTCATTACCAAAATATTTCCTAGATGTGTCTTACGATGTATAAAAACATATGAATCTAACTAGTGGGAGATAACACGCTAAAGATTTCCTCAGAGAACATTTTGTCATCTTACTAGGGGTTGTGAATATATATAAGGATGAAGGGGCTTTTAGTCGTTATTGGACTCTCAATGCCAGGACCAAAAAAACACTCAAAGTACTAAGTCATGCGCTTTGTGCTCCAAAAACCTGGACCTTGCGAAGGTGGTCGCATTGTGCGACGATTGCTTGAAACTCGCGGACTGCTGCATCGGCCTGGAGAGGGTTTCTGAATCGGAATAAATGGCTATTCCACTGTTTTAAGGGTATCAGTCACTGTTATGACGCCAATCACTTCTCCTTTTTCACTGACCAAAACGCATTTTGAAAACCGTACAAGAGGAATAAGTGCCTTTGCGGGTATTGAAATATCAACTATCGGAGGCGGCGGGTCCATTATCGCCGATACCGTCATGCGTCTTATGTCTCGTTGATCCTTTTCGATCATGATTCGTGCCAATAGATCCTCACTTACGACTCCTACCAATCTAGAGTCATGAAAAACTGGGAGTTGGCTAATCGAATGTCTTCTCATCAATTCAATGGCATCATGGAGTGTATCATTTTTCTGAACAAACATCAATGACCGGCTGCAAATGTCCCCAGCTTTTATCGACGACTGTCCTTCAAGTGAATTTAGCACTTCAAATATCTTTCTGGCTGTCTCATAGCTGGGTCTACATCTTCCAGATTCGATCTGGTTAATCATTGAAGTGCTGATTCCTGTGTGTGCAGCCAGGTTCCTTTGAGTAAGTCCCAGTCTTATCCGCAATTGTTTTATATACTGTAGGCTTGGAAGCATAGGTTATTTGCAATTATTTTGTAGCGTTCTCTTATAATCTATGTCTACTAATTAATCCCGTCTGCGTCAATTTTGATAACCTTATATTCCATTCATGTTGATGTGATATGTTTTGATTAAATGTCCAAGAGCCTTACGTCAGAAAATAAATGGGATTCGGTAAGAAGATATAAACTCACAAGAATGATCAATGAGCTTTCAGGTGTTTCTGGACACGGTACTGAACTTGTTACTGTATATATTCCTCCTAGAAGACCTATTTATGATGTAATTGCCCAACTCAGAACCGAAGCAGGAACGGCCTCTAACATAAAGTCGGATTTGACTAGAACTCATGTTCAAGACGCATTGAGCAGAACAGTGGAATATCTTAAACTATTTAAAGAGACACCAGAAAAGGGGCTGATAATATTTTGCGGCGCGTTACCAACAGGAAAAGGCATAGGAACTGAGAAAGTTGAAATATTTCCGGTTATGCCGCCTAAGCCTGTTCAAATCCAGCTTTACAGGTGTGACGACCATTTTTGGACTGATCATTTGAAGGACATGATGAAGGACGACAAATCCATGGGGCTTCTCACAATTGACACTCAAGAGGCAGGGTTAGGAGTATTGTCCGGTGATAGGTGGCAAGTAGAGGACACTTTAACTTCAGGTGTATCTGGCAAACATAGACAAGGTGGTCAATCAGCTCGAAGATTTGAACGCCTAAGAGACAACGAGCTAAATGAGTACTACAAAAGAATAGCGGAAAGGGCTCATCGGATTTTAATCGATCAACATAAGGTCAAAGGTTTGATTGTAGGAGGACCAGGGCCTACCAAAGACACCTTTCTTAGGGAAGAGTATTTGGACTACCGACTCCAAGGCAACGTTGTAGCTGTCCTTGATACATCATATTCTGGTGAAGAAGGTGTGAGGGAGCTGGTAGACAAGGTCAACGAAGAGGGAGTCATGGATGGATATAGGTTGATGGATGAGAAGAAGATCGTAAAAAGATTTATGAAGGAAGTATATTCCGACAAGGGATTGGGGATATATGGCATCAATGATGTCATCAATTCCCTACGAAATGGAATCGTAGAACTTGTTATAGTCACGGATGATATTTCAGTTGTACTGGTAGAGAAGAAATGCAGGAAATGCTCGAATCGTGACATTGATTTTGTGGAAAGGCCGCGTCTACTGGCGGCTAGACAAGAGTTGGTCTCTAGTTCATGTAGGAATTGCGGAAACGTTGATCAAGAATTCAAAGAGAGCGACATTGTAGAATACTTGGAAGAACTTGCGAGTTCAACAGGAGCTGAGTTGGAAATAATATCAGGAAAATCTGAAGAAGGGGCCCAAATCTCTAGCCTTGGAAAAGTGGGTGCAATCCTCAGATTTAGACCGTCTGGCGACCAATCAAGTGGTTAAAATTATTGGAGCAACATTCATCAACCGTCATTTGATCCGCTACGTAGAGATGTGCATATGTACACTTTTTGCAGAGTTCCAATTAGGTCGATAACCTTTTAGATTATAGATGTGGTATATTCTCCGAAGATTATGAATCTTTGTTACATTTGCAACTCGAAGGCTGGAAGTAAATTTTGTCCAGTATGCAATCGCCCGGTTTGTAAGAATTGCATGAAGAATTTCCCATTCTCCGAAAGTTTATGCTTAGAATGTTCAAAAGAAATACGAACAGGGTTAGGGGGAGTTCGGAAAGATGAAGAGATTTTTTAGAGTTTGATCTAGGTCTGGAGAATTGACTGCAAAAAATTTTATTCTAAGGTATTGCAGGACCTCTTCGTGCAATTTTCCCTAATGGATATCGTTTAGGAATTATGTTTGGTAATAGAATACGTATCTTTTGAGAGATTAGCAAAATGGGAATGATCAGTAGGGTTAAGCGGATTTAATTCAATGAACTGATTCATTGCATCAACTGAAAAATCCAACTGGACTATCTACTAGTTGCCTAAATTTTTCTTTATTCTGTTTGCTATCTCCTCAAGTTCTCCGTAGTCTGTTACCTTCCTTGAAGGCCACTTACCGTCTCGGCTATCTTTATCATACCTCGGAATTATGTGCACATGAACGTGAGGTACGATCTGATTTGCGGCTTTGCCGTTGTTTTGTCCGGTATTGAGTCCCTGCGCACCAGTAGCGCTATAAACAGCTGAAGCTATATTATGGACCATTCTATACAAATTTCCAACTTCTGCTTCAGTCATCTTAAAGAGGTCTGCGTAGTGGTACTTGGGGAGTACAAGCGTATGCCCGAAGGTAATGGGATATTTGTCCATAAAAGCCAAAAAAGTGTCG
>JAATVS010000275.1 GCA_014523695.1 Nitrososphaerales archaeon TH5895 | reverse complement strand
TATGATGCATTACCTATTTCCAATTCTTTGCTATTCACGAGATCGGAAGTAGTAGTAGCAGTTTCGTTTAGTTGAGAAATCGTCTCATTTTCTTGTCCGAATATAATATGAGAAGAACTTCCTATAAACATGAGAAATGCCAATAATACGGAGATAGTTAGCAGAAGATGACGTTGTCCTAAAATTTGGACTATAGCGGCATTTATTGAACACAAATTTCCCAGGTTTAGTTGAAGATAATGGTTTTAAAGTTTTGGCTATTGATGTTTCGTTACAGCAGTAATTAGGCCCATTAGCCTATTTCCTATAATATGGAGCTCTGTTTATCCTTTCTCAGGTTACATCTAAATAGGCAGCCCTTCGTATTGGAAGAAGAAGGTCATAGGAGTTGGACGTTGCTGGCGGATCTAAGTTCCGAGAATTAAACTTGGCTGATAGACTAGATCTGATTAAGAAACATGCTTCACTTGAAGACAGGAACATCCAATTTCTCAAGGATTCAACTCACATTTTAGGCTTTGATAATGTGAATAGAATGATAGAAAATGCGATAGGAGTATTCCCCATCCCAATGGGAATCGCGACGAATTTTTTGATTAATGACATTGACTATCTCATCCCTATGGCAATTGAGGAGCCATCTGTTATTGCCGCAACAAGTAAAGCAGCAAAGCTAGCCAAACTAACTGGCGGATTCCGAGCTGAAGCAGATGATTCCCTAATGGTTGGTCAAATTCAAGTGATTCCAGATGACAAGCCGTATGAAGGTATTTCAAAAAAGATTCTCGATAAAAAAGATGAGTTGTTTAAGATTGCCAATTCCACGGCTAGATCGTCAAAAGTGAAGGAAATAGAAGTCAGAGCAGTTCAAGACGAGAGTCAAGTGGGTGTAGGCACCATGCTCATTGTTGAACTTATTATCAACACTCATGATGCAATGGGTGCCAACATAGTGAATACGATGTGCGAAGCGGTGGGTCCGGCCATTGAGAGTATAACTGGTTGTAGGACGATATTGAAGATCCTTTCAAACTATTCTGCACGAAGACTAGTTAGATGTAGAGCTACTTTCCCGAAAAATCAAATCGGTGGAGACTTCATTGTTGAACGAATCCTGTATGCATATGCTCTTGCCTATTCAGATGTCTACAGAGCTGTCACTCACAACAAAGGCATAATGAATGGGATTGATGCCGTCGCTCTGGCGACCGGACAGGACTTCCGTGCCATTGAGGCTGCGGCCCATGCTTATGCGAGTAGAGGAGGCAGTTACAGATCATTGACAAAGTGGTTGAGAGATAAAGATGGCAATCTTGTTGGCGAATTGGAAATTCCTATGGCAGTAGGGATTGTGGGAGGAGTGACAAAGGTACATCAGTTGGCTGAGACGAGTTTGAAGATTCTAAAAGTCAATTCTTCCCAAGAACTTGCGATTGTGATCGCATCTGTGGGTCTAGCCCAGAATTTTGCAGCGCTACTCGCCTTGGCTTCGGAAGGGATCCAGAAAGGGCACATGAAACTCCATTCAAGAAACATTGCTTTTATGGCGGGGGCAAGGGGTAGAATGATAGACATAATTTCGGAACACCTAGTCAAAGAAGATGAAGTAAATCTGTCTAGAGCAAAAGAATTGCTGGATAAATACAGTCAAAAGGGTGATATCAATGATTAGATATATACAAAGGATCAGGCGTCTCTCAAGCATTTAGCCATGTCTATAGTTAAGTTCGCAATTCCAAAAGGCAGTATTGAAGAGGCAACATTTAGGGTACTCGAACAAGCATGGCAGACAGTTAGTGGTCATGGTCGAACATATCGCATCAAGCTCAGTGATCCGGATATCGAAGTGAAAATACTACGACCGCAAGAAATTCCTACCTATGTTCAGGAAGGTTTCTATGACGTTGGAATAACCGGTAAGGATTGGGTCAGGGAGGCCAATGCATATGTATCGCCCTTACTTGATTTGGAGTACGGGCATGTTAGCCAAGTTATTGCAGTCCCAGAAAGTTTTCCGGTCAATAATTTATCGGATTTGATAACAGAATTCGCAGAGAAGAGAAAGACTTTACGGATCTCAACTGAGTATCTTACGACCACTTCCTCACATCTAAAGTCTAATAGTGCATACAATAAGTGTTTTGGAGACTCTGATCCCCTGATCATTACCCCATGGTTGCGGGTAGGAACAAACAAGAATGTACAGATATTCCTTTCTTTTGGTGCGACAGAAGCCAAGCCACCTGAAGATGTAGATGCGATCTTTGATATTACAGAAACAGGAACGACCATAATGCAGAATAATCTTAAGATTATCGATACTGTGATGGAGTCTTCTGCAATATTAATTGCGAATAAGGCGTCTTTAAAGAATATGGCCAAGAGAGAAAAGATTGCAGATATGCTCGCTCTATTGAAGGGAGTAGTTGAGGCGAGAAAAAAAGTTCACATTTTTATGAATGTGAAAGAAGAAAATATTAGTTCCATTCTTGAAAGTCTTCCCGCTCTAAAGAGGCCTACAATAAGTAATCTTAGCGAAAGTGGATGGTATAGTGTCAGTACAATAATAGATAAAAACGAATTTATCAAAATCCTGCCGTTATTGCGTAAAAGAGCTCAAGGTCTTGTTGTGAGTGAACCAAGGCAGATTCTCCAGCTAGACGAGATCAATATAGATCACCACTTGTAAAAAGATTCAAGACGATGAGTTAGTGCGATGACCCTGGTTAACGCAGAAAATTTGATACCCATACACCTAAACCATAGTATTACATGTAAGGAATGTCTACTTAAGATACTATTCTATTTTTTACTACCAATTCAGCTTAATCCATTCCGAATAAATTACATTTTATAATTAGAATTAATATATAATGAGCAAAAATCTCGAGGATTGATGCCTGTATGTACATAAATTGTGAAGGTGATAACAAGTCTTATACACAGTATATTGACAATATACAGTTTTCGAGGGTAAAGAGATGATGCATGCGATGGACATCCTAACGCATGTTGCTGCACCGCGGAATACAAAGCGGATATCACAAGTAGATAAAAAGATGAGCCCACATATAGGACAGCGATAAGAAACAGGATATACTGGTTTTGGAAACGACCTGTTAAATGGCTTTATCATGGGAATTAAGATCAAATAGAGCCCGCCATATGATTCCAAAATTAAGGGCATTATTAGATATTGCAAGAGTGAGAAATATTCCGATTTTTTATTGAACGATAAATACGACATTTCCGATGCTGAACTTAAAATATGGTTCCACATGTCATAAAATTTACTCCTGGATCCAAAGTGATTAACGAACTTGAACCAAGATCAACTGATTTATCGTTCCAAAAATAAGCTACGGTTCATTTGACAACACCAGTCCCTATAAGCCCTATAAGCAGTTAAGAAGCGCATATGAAGAACAAAGAGCCAATACCTCTGGTTTCTATACAAATGTTAGGTGCAGAAATTCGTGATAGGTTAATCATGCCTGATAGTCGTGATAGGATTCAGAATCTTTCACTTACTTGTTACTGGCCTAAAATCTATTACCCCAGAGATGTCCATTATGTCCAATTCGTTAGCCATTTCATGAGCGTCTTGCGTTTCATCATCTTCGTTCATACATTTATCATAGAAATTGCATTTGGGGCATTTTGAATTCCTCTTAGCTTGGGATAGCCTGGGTAAGATGGATACGTCGGAATGTTCAAGTGCCTTTCTGAAGAGATTTTTTCTTCTAACCATTTCGTTCCTTAAAATTTCTCTAACAATATCATCTCTTGGCAGATGAACACTCCAACTTTCTATGAATGGCCCTTTCCCATCTTGAGGCTGAAGAAAATAATCCCCCTTT
>JAATVS010000274.1 GCA_014523695.1 Nitrososphaerales archaeon TH5895 | reverse complement strand
TTACCGTTTTTGACACAAAATAGTTTTCCTTTGAAAGAATGGCATGTTGAGCATATGGAAAAAATAATTGTAAAGTATGTGAAGGGTCTGTCAGAAAACGCTACTTCGTGGGAACGAAGAAACCATAAACGCTATGGTGGAATCGCCAATGTTAGCAGGCAGATAAGATATGACATAAAACATGGAGCCACAAACGATGACCTTCTTTCGGTTCTGCAGAAAATTCGCAACGATACTTCATATTCTAATCTCCGAGAATTTGATGGTTCTTTAAGTAGATTGTTGGAGCTAGAGAGTGAGTTTCCCCTTGAGCTGACTTCATTTAACGTACGGTCATTACGGTAATGATAGATTATTCGTCAAGTTTTAGTCCCGTACCATGAATCATTTGCGCTAAGGAAATGATTAGTGGCGCAATATGTATAGTGCTTTCATTGTCAAGAAAATAGGATATGTTGTATCCAAATTTGAAATGACAATACCATTTGTAATGTATACTTATAAGGATAATATGATCTCACTTAAGGTATGCCTGACAGGTTGGAGGACATTGATAATGAGAAGACAAAAGACAGTGAAAATAATGTTAGCGTGTATGCCCAACCTATTGAACAATACCTCAAGGGTCAAGTCATCCCACATTCGGAGAGCGATATTATCAAAGAGGTTCTAAAAATTAAACTGGACACCGACGATGATATCCCTTCTTCAAAACACGATCTTGAGAAGCTGGCTGAGATTAGAGGAGCGTTACGAACGCTAATATCTCAAAGAAGGGTGTTCCAGACATTGGTTCTAGATCCACAAACAAAGGAACAAACTCCATACTACCTGTGGGAGAAAGGCAAGTGATAAGGCGTAGCTTCTAAGTAGAGCTTTATCTCACTGTGCCATGCTTTGAAAATACATAAGGTGATTTAATATGTCTACCAAATCAGAAAAAAGGATAACTATACTTAACCTGTATAATTCGGGAATCAATCCCGAGATAATCGCACTAGAACTGGATACCACTAAGGACAAGGTTATGCAGATCATCCATGAGGAAGAGGATAGCAATAATGAAGTTAATAAGGGCGCGTCTCTGAAATCTAAATCTAAAACTGAAAACCTTCTCATCAACAAGTTATATCTTGATGCAGTAATTGATATCGAATCAGTACTTAGAGACTCACAAACTAGAATGTGGAAGGCTTTAAAAGTAAAGCCAGAGTTTAAGATATCGCTTAGCGAAACCCAACGCATCCTAGAAAAATTTGTGGAATCCAAAGTTGATCTTGCGATACTGCATATAGATCTTGTAGGTTCTACAAAGATGTCAATGACATTGTCTATCGATAAGCTTTCGGCCATAATTAGAGCATTTGCTCAGGAAATATCTTTAGTAGTATCAATGTATGGAGGATATGTACTAAAATATATTGGAGATGCAGTTTTGGCATTCTTTGTCGTGGAGAGTGGAGGTAAATCTAGTAACGATGACAAAGGTACCATATCACCGTATTCATTGCAAAGTAGCAATGTAATAAGTTGTGCATGCACTATGATTAGAGTAATCCAACAGGGCCTTAACCCTATACTAAATCAATATGATTATCCTGAACTGCAAGTCAGAATTGGAATTGATTTTGGCGAGATTGGAGTTGTCCAGTATGGCGTAGATATTGATGAATTGGATGGAAAGGCAGTATTTACAAGGCCACATATTGATATGATCGGCTCTACGATTAGCTTTGCAGTAAAGATGACATCAATTGCAGAGCCAGATCATATAGTCGTAGGTGAAAAGTTATACAATAAATTAAAAAAGAAACAAAAGGAGATATTCAAAGAAATAACAGGCCCTTCAAGTGTCGAGAATTACATAGACGAAATAAGCGAAGGGAAGTATCACATTTACGAGAGCCTTTAACTCGAACTCACCTTAACCTTAACCTTAAGGTAATGTGATACTGAAATTACTTGTAATCAACTTTTAGAAAGCCATGTCAAGTCAGACCAACTATCTCTTGATGAAGTGATTCAATTACTGAGCTACTCGTCAATATAATGCGAGATACAACTTAACCTCCTTGGTGATTGGGCTGTAGGCCAGCTGGAACCAATGCATGTCTGCCTCAGTGTTGAGTTGAAAATATCTGGTCTGGTTGAATGAGAAAAGTACTAAAGTGTGGCTCTTGGTTCGAACAAGATATTTCTCATCGACTCATTAGGTATGAGAGATTCGATTATCGATGTGCGTTCTGTCTGCGGGATGTTTTCATCGATCGCGTCAACAACCTCTAGCTTCCACTGGAGTCCTTGGGCTTGTTTAACTGTCTGGATTGTATTATAGAGTATGGACCCGAATGACGTGAGAGCATATGATTTTCCCTTTTTTCTTATTATTATGGCTTTTTTTAATTTGGACAAACGACTGTAGTACCGTTTAGCAGTATCAAAGTCGCCTATCTTTAGGTCTTGGGGGTGATGGCTAGCTATCGTACCAATTATCTTAAGAGAATCGCTATCAGATAAAACCGAAAAGATGCTCGAGAGTGATGTATCATTTGTTATAATCGGAGAATCATGTGTTCCTAATGCCATTATTGTATTGCATTTATAGTATGACTTACCTTTTTCACGAAAATATGCACTCCGGACACTCTTTTAGGGGAAAGAGTGAAGAATTCGGAGAGCGATGCAAATTTTTTTCTGCAAAGTAACCTATCATTTGCCCTTGGCTCCCGGAGCCAAAACCTTATATGATTAGACTTAGGGCGTAGGTCAAATTGCTCATAAGCCTCTCGAGAATGTTTGAGCCAACGGCGTACCTCGCACGTTTTCAGCCTTTTATTTACTTGGAAGTGTACTAACTGTCGCCACGCATTTCACAAACGTAAGTGGTTAAAGTAAAAGGTACGTTAAGCGTATCGAGGACTGTAACTTCTTTTTCATAAATGCCCTCATTCCAGCAACCAATCACGTCGCAGATGGTCGAAAAGATATCTAAATAGGAACATATCATTGTTCATCCCAACGGGTCAGATCCTATTTTGTTAACTTTTGAACGCAGAAGCTTTCTTAGGGCCTCATCAGGTACAAGCGTTTCCATTATTTTATCACGTTCTTCTGAAGGAACCGTTTCGTCTAACGCGTCTAGTGCCTGAAAGTTCCAGCGAAGGCTTTCTGCTCGCCTAAGGATAACTAGTCCTTCATACATTATGGCACCAACAGGGGTAACCTCATAGCCTGCTCGATGTACATTTTTTTTGGCGATTAGGCGGGCCCTTTTTAGTTTTGCCAATCGATCGTAATACCGTTTGCGAGTTCCAAAGTCACTTACCGTTGGATGTCGATGTTCAATAATCATCTGAAGCATTTTGACGCAGTCC
>JAATVS010000273.1 GCA_014523695.1 Nitrososphaerales archaeon TH5895 | reverse complement strand
TTTGACGAGGGTAAATCATTTAATGCTTTCATTCTTTCCCAACTATCTCCTCCATTATTTGAAACATAGAGTGCACTTGGCTCGGTTCCTGCATATACCTTGTTAAGTCTATTCCCACTATTCAGAGAACTAACCGCAACGGACATGATTCGTGGGCTGGAGAAACTATCTTTTCCAATGTTATCCCAGGACTGGCCACGGTCATCTGTTTTCCACAGACCGTTATCGAAAATACCCCAATATGCACGATCGGAGTTTTGAGGATCAAATGCTATGCACGATGGCTTATGCCCTGGAGATTCTGACTTTTTACCTTGTTGGTTACCACCTTTGGAGATCTCCCTGATCTTAAAATCATCTGAGGAATCAAGCACGAGAACAGAATTGTGAATTCCAACCATAATGGTAGTCATTAACTCATGTATTTCGAAACAGCTCTTATAACTTTGATCATTCCATCTGTAGGTTATTGAGGCGACCAACGCGCTGATTGGCCCGAACTGCTTTTCTGGAATGTCTTATATGTATTGCCTCCTATGGATAATTCATTGAGTGAAGAAGTATTATCTCAAGCATGCAGAGATGAAAAGCACACTGAATGTTCCGGAGTGGCCCCTGTTGAATCTGGAACTGCAACATGTCAGTGTCGTTGCCACATACCAGGAACATGAAGATCTGCTTGATTAGTTTGGTAGTTGATCACAGCGTTAAGGACTGCAGTTGAGAAAGGTGATGGCACATTGGATAAGGAAGCAACTTCACATGACGACTGTCTGGATGCTTTCAGAATGTCACTTCAGTTCTGGCATTAGCCAGTTAAATGACGGAAGTAAATAAATAGGGCCCGACAGCGGCTTGGGGTACCTAGCGTTGGTTGAGATTCCTACTGTTATTATAGGATTCGTAACAGCAGTCGCCGCTGGGGTAATTATAAAGTTGTGGTTAGAACATTATTATCGACCTGTCCTAGTCATTGACGGTAACGAAACGATCATTATAAGGCAGATTGGACTTCGTACTGGTATAGCGCAAGGGAATGCAGTGGTTCTTTTTAACGCAAACAGGTTCAGAGTCAGAAATTCAGGCAGGTCAGCGGCTAAAAATTGCAAGGCATATGTTCATTATAACGACAATGATGTTGAACGCACGGCCTGGCTGATTTCAAACACTAATGGCGAACATACAGTTACCCTGAATGTTGAGGATAGAGAATTTGTAGATCTATGCGCGATCAGCGATGACGTTAATCTGCCACGTGTTATTCCTCTTGAGCGCGGTTACCCCGGGAGCATTGACTTGTGTACCCGTTTACCACCCGGTGCTAGAGATATTATTGTAAGAATAACTTCTTCCAATGCACGCCCAACTGAAAGACGTGTGAGACTTCATACTGGTGTTGATCATTTTCCTGAGCAGCATGGCAGGATTGTTGAATTTATTGGCTGATAAGATGCCTCAGCGCGACAGATATGATATAATCAAAGACATTCTCGAGATAGTCTACGATACCGAGCCTCTTTATCGGAATCAAATGAATCAGACAAGGATAGGATACAATGCAAACTTAACCCATCCGCAAACTGTCAAGTATCTAAGGATGCTTGTAAGTCAAAGCCTACTTGTTTTGACGGATTTCAAACCATATTCATATCACGAAATCACTAAGAAGGGTCGTCGATGTCTGCAGTTATTCGGTGAGTTAGAGAATGATTTAAGACCTGTCACGTTTGCATAGATCAAATTCTCTTTCATTCAAAATACATAAAGTCATGAAAAATAAAGAGCTGTCTTATATAGTTCTTCACCACTTCACGGTAGTACTTATGATAAGAATGATAAGAATATCGCTGCTTGTATTGCTCGTTGTCGGAATATCGGGTATTATGGTAACTGGAAGTACACTTAACTCAACGCCTATATTGCCAGTTTATTCTACACCAGCACAAGAATCAAGTGGTGAAGCTGTAGGGCAGCAAGATGAAGCGACGAATGAACCTACAGAAGATGAACCTACGGTTGACCAACCCGTAGATGATGAGCCTGAAGTCGAGCCCGAGGCACCAGTAGCAGAATCAGTGAACGAATCAAATCCAGTAAGTGTGACGGGGGAGGAGCAAGAGCAGAAGCAACTCGCCCTTGATATCATAAGTTCAAATGGGTTAGTAGTAGTAAATGACACTGCTGGCGCTGTAGATGGGGATGCCGGTACCGGCTCCGGCGATGAAGTTGGTACAGCAGAGAAAGAAGTGACATGCGTAAAGAATGCTAAGGGAGATGTATTCTGTTATGAAACGCTTCCAACAATTGAACATTGTTTGAAGCCCATGGTCGAAGAGGATCCACCTCTTTGTGTAAAGGGCAACTAACTAGCCCACTAACTTCTTCCAGAGTAAGCCCATGATAACACACCATTAAAAGTACTCGCATCTTTGCGATTCGAACCATAATGATGCTGATAATGAATGAGCGGAGGATCCATAATAAAAGTTGGTTTCCTATCTCAAGAAGCAATACTCATCCATATGTATGACCTATAGTTCCTACAGCAGGACACATTTATCATCCTTGTCCTGTTCTCGAGGTATCGTAAGGATATACTAGCACACCGAAGAGATGCTGAAGTCAGATTGGACATATTGCCATACACCCTAAATACACGAAGTTAATCACTGCACTCAGAACTCCCGTAGAAAACGGGGAAGGATATTTAGATAAAGAAGCAACTAGCCATGACGATTGTTTAGATGCAATCAGGGTATCACTTCAGTTCTTGCCTTAGTTTGATTACTAAGCAATCGCGTTCAAAATAAGACAACTATACTTTTGATCCCTTACCTATTCTTATAATGCAATGATAAGGGAGAATAACGTTGAGAAAAATAATCGCATCTTTGCAAGTATCGGTGGACGGCTTTATTGAAGGGCCCAATAAAGAAGTCGATTGGATGATGGTTGATGACGAAGAAGAGTGGAGGGAGATTAACGAAATGTAGACGCCCTAATCCTTGGGGGAGGTATGTATCCCGGATACGAACAATACTGGCTTGCCCTCCTGAATAACCCAGCAGAGGGGACAACTAATCAGTCCGCTTATGCACAACGTGCCAATAAGATACCCCATTTCGTCCTTTCCAAGACTCTTGACAAGGTCGCCTGGAAGACGACACGTATCGTTAGGGACATGGATGAAATTCGAATATTGAAGGAACAACAAGGCAAGAATATCGTGGCATGGGGAGGTGCCACTTTTGTGTCCTCTTTGATGAATAAGGGTTTGCTCGATGAAGTACGCCTAATGGTCAATCCCATTATTTTGGGTGGAGGAAAAGCGCTGTTCAAAGATGTGAAAGAGCGACATTCCTTGAAACTTCTGAGTATCAAGCCATTAAAATCAGGCATGGTAATTTTGACGTACAGCACATGATCCTAAATGTAACGATTGGTAGGGTTTAAGAAAATCTAATTAGTCTGCCAATAGACGCCAAGCGTGGTACTCTATCATAGGTGAGGAAGTAGACTATGAAAGACTGATAACGTATAACATATGATAACGCCTTCGATGCATTCAGGTTGTCATTGCAGTTCTGTCATTAGTCCGAGCCG
>JAATVS010000272.1 GCA_014523695.1 Nitrososphaerales archaeon TH5895 | reverse complement strand
TATGACTGCATACTCGTCCGAGTCAATGACAAGAAGGAATTCTACGTTCTTTTCGCCTGCAAATTCAAGATACTTGTTTCTTTTCTCGATCTCTGTAAGGTTGGGCCAGCAGCAATATACTGAATTGGAAAATGATTCTACAACCTCTCTTGAATTATCAATGCTAAGATCATGATCTTCTTCAAAAAACTTAAATTTTCCGTCTATGACAATCATCAAATCAACATGATCATGAATTGATTTCAAACATCGCCGCAATCCTCTTTCATCATCAAATGACACAATTCCAGCGGCTAACCTAATATTTCCTTTCGTCATATCTTTAAACAATCCTAGAGGCAGATGTAGATCACCACTTATATGAGGATATGCCAGAGGGAGGACTAGTGGTCTGCAAAGGCATCTGCATTAGTCATAGAGCGCTACGACCTCATGGGACAGACACAGGCAGATACGTCCAAGGACAAAAGAGATGCCAAATTTGCTGTGTGTTTATTAATTGGAATGGCTTACACTGCCCTTGTTGTGGAACTAGACTAAGGCTGAAACCGCGAATCATGAAGTTAAAGGAGAGACTCAATGCAGACTTTCATGAGGGTCTAACGAAACGGTACTGATAGCTCTACCTTTGTTGGCATGGCTTACTCACCCTCAAAGATACACCTTAATTTGTCGTATATCATTTCACTGATGAACATCATATTAGTAGATATCTCCTTTTTTAGACATTATAATGTCTACTCTCGCTAGTGAGCAACACATCCCTTGCCAACACATAATAACGATAGTTTCAGTAGCAGCCAGAAGCAAGGCTTCTTAAGCAATGGTTGCTAAGTAAAAGGAATGGGATATTTTCAGTCACGATCATGGGAAGGTCCATCAAACCCTAAGAATGGACATCAAAGAGTAGTAACAAATAATGAGGGAGTTAACCACTTACAAGTGTTTGTTAATGGAAGCTGGTGGCACGATTTTAGGTGTAAAGAGCATACGAACAAGGATTGCAGGACAAAATAGGTATTCATCTGCGAAGATCAGCCAAGGGTGTCAGCGCACGTAGCGATACGGCTGCCCAAACTGCGAATTAATCTGGTTCAAGTGAAAGGGAGAGTTCAACTTGGAATGGATAATTCAACGATGATTCACAACAACTATTATTCACTTGGAATTTTTTTTTGATAGCCCTTCATCAGGTAGGAGAATTGTTGACTTAGCCCTTGAAATTTTTGTTATGGTTGTTGCCAAAGAACAAATTTTATTGTTGTCTATTCTGATAACATTGGCTGCCTGAATCTTATAGTAGCTAAACCCGTACCCCGATCATTTTCCCTATTTTTGATGTGCTATTTCGTTGTGCTTGACTAACTCTTGATCTGTTTGGAACTTGCTACTACACAATTTACAGTCATATCCAGCACTTTTTTGTTTCTTGCTAAAGAAAGATGAAAAATTGAATTTCAATTGTCTTCTTTCTTTGTGTAGTGACTGAGATATTTAAGGTACTACCTAAATGTAGTCTATCCGCATTTAGATAATAACATAATTCACATAATACATATAGAGATTAGGATTGAAGACGAAAATAAGCATTAGGAGATAATATCAGAAGATAAGCAGATCGTATAGGCGAAAGCATCATCATCATCTGGATGATCACTAGCATTGAACTTTACCTGGGGCTCTCCCAAGAAATCCAGTAAGTATCAGCAAAAAAATTAGTTGATATATTAATTCTAACTGGCTCTCTTGCTTTTGCTTTCGACCTTCAGGGGATAAACAACGGCTTGTCGTTCATCTATTCTTGCAACGCGACGATACAATTCAGCATGTCTCTTAGCTACCTCAGGCCATGTTATTTCCTTTTTAAAGTCATCAACAGTTTCAGCATACTTATCGTAATTATTTTCAAGGTGTACTAGTGCCTTTGAAAATGCTGAAGCGTTACGCCTAACAGTGATGCCGAGACCACGAGAAGCAAACTCAACAAAGAATCCTAGGCGAGTAGCGATAAAAGGTAGGCCATATGACAAAGCATCGAACATGATACCTGAACCTGAGCTGACCTTATAGGGCAAAATGACTGCATCCGCACATGAAAATAACGCAGAAAGCCGTTCTTCATTGAGGAAATCCATATGCAAATTGATCAAATTCTTCTTGCTAGTATCTAGATGGTATTCCTCTTTGCTATATCCATTCTTTGAAGCATTAATAACAATTGTCCAGGGCTCAGGGATATCCATTTTCTCTATCACATCCCACCCCTTGGTCGCCGTCGCATAGCCCAGCGCTAGAGCGATACGACCGTGTGCTGGTATC
>JAATVS010000271.1 GCA_014523695.1 Nitrososphaerales archaeon TH5895 | reverse complement strand
ATTCCTGGCCCATATTCTTCCTCCATGAGCTTCAATTATATTTTTAGATATATAGAGACCTAATCCAGTACCTGAATTAGAACCAGAAACAAACTTTGTGAAAAGATTCTGAGCTACATCGGGAGGAATTCCTTGACCATTGTCTGTTATATTTACTATAATCTCATCATCACTATTAAAACTGCGATTACGACCATGGGTTTTATCGGCCATTTCAATTTTGTTCTTCCTATCCATTTTCTGTGTCCTACTAACGGAAATGATTATTCTGCCTTCTTCTCCAGACTTTAACCTGATAGAAGATAGAGCATTGCTCAATAGATTAGACAAAACCTGAGAAATCTTTGTCTTGTCTGCTTCTATCAAAAATGATTCGAGAACAGCATTAGCATTGCGATTAGCTCTGTTATTGGCATTCGTATTGGTTGGTATCTTATAATCATCTCTTCTGGGAGTAGTGACAGTGGGGGATTTAGCATCAACAGCTGGCGCGAAGGCTGTAGCTGTACCAATGTCAGCAATATCTTCTATCATTTTATTACTCACCTTTAATAGAATCTTAATCTTGATCTCTGCGTTTGTAATTATTGTATCGCTTATCGTAATATTCTGTTCCTTTGCCGTCTCTTCAATTAATTGTTCAATATTGAATCGCTCTTTATTGAGTTTAAATGAATGACTTTCAATCTTGGTTACATCTAGTATATTATCTGTGAGTTGTTTTAGCCGCTTAGCATTCCTGATGATCACATCAAGTAGTAGAAGCATTCCCTCTGGTCTTTTAGTAGCATTATCACCATCTCTAAAAATCCTGCCATTTGAACCATCTTGTGATAAAATTCTTGATCTCACGATATCAGTCAATCCCAATATCGGTTGTATGGGAGTTCTGAGTTCATGAGCCGCTGTGTTGATAAATTCGTCCTTAATTTTTTCTGATTCCTTCAACCGATCGTACTGGACACGGATCACTTCTTCTCTTTCCTTTAGTCTAACGTTACTTTCAATTAGACTCTGATTACTCTCTCTTAACCGTACATTATATTGAATACTTGAAAGTGCTAGCGCAATAATATTTACAAAATATCCTGCATCCTTTAGTATATGAGCTACATTGTGAGGTGTATCAAACGAAGAGGCAGAATAAGACATTATGATCTGCGCATAGATATCAATGATAAGGTAAGCTAGTATCCCTTTATAGAATACATCGCTCTTCTTGTACAATTGATTCTTGTAGAAGAGAATTAATGCGATTATGAATAAGACAAGCGATGGAATTTCATAAGGTCTGTGCAGCAGAATATCGTCGATTACTGAATAAGGTAGTACAAGATATAGTGAACTAATCGCCACACTTCCGGCCAATACAGCAAGAATTATTAAGTAGATTCCAAAGGTCCTATCAGAATTATTAACACCGTGTGCAGTAAAGGAATTGCTAAATCCTTGATTACTCTTCCCTACTTTGCCTTGCTCTTTACTGTGCTCAATTTCTTGATTTATTTTTGCACTCCCTTTTGTCCCTGCCTCAGGTCGGTTATCACTTCTCTTCACTTCACCTGAGAAGGTCGGGTATTTTGCGATTGCTATAACCAGCATTGCACTAAGGAAGATTCTACCCGCAAACCATGTCTGTGGTATAAAATATTTCAAAAAAACTACATTGTCCATAAAGACATAAGAAATTATGACGTGAAGCAAATCGATGACAGCGGCAACAAGAAATCCAAATCCTACAAAACGGCTAAAGTTATCATTCAAAGTATGAGCCCGGGCAAGATAATAGAATGCAAGTATTGATCCAAGTATCACGGCGAAAAGTTCTATATAGAAATGGTGAAGTTCGTAAAGATTCCAGGCATCTAGATCAAATGATAATATAGTAATGATGGAAAGGAGTATCGCAGGTATGAGAGTATAATAGATAAAAGTACGGTTACGCAGGATGGAAATCAAAGAGGAAAAGTGAGAACTGGTACCTTCGGTAGCAGAAAAGGTTTTGGAGGCTCGATAAGATGATGAGGACGGCGCAGATGATTCCTTACCTTTACGCTTCAACTACTCAATTATCTATATATCGCCACTTACTATTATCTTCACCTGTTTCTGAAACCTAATTATTATCAATGATACTAGGGCAATACTTGCCATTTAGTTTATTTTTTATGTAAAGTTTTTATGATTATATATTCAAATCTTGAATTATCCATTGGTTTGCTACGTAAAATCCTTAATCTGTGATCCATAACATGGAGGTATAGTTATTATTACTAGCTGCTTATTTTATTCTGAACCGATAAAACCTTGAGATAATTTGCTTAAGGTGAAATTAAACAATGCGAGTTATTGTCTCGACCAAAGCAACTACTCTCAAAAAGGTATAGGGTAAGATCTGATGATAGCTTATAAAAATACGCGTATGGTATCAATTTCCCGTTTTCACTCTCCCAGATATTCGCTTCATTATGCTAATTTCTAAGCAATCGAGAAGAAAGTGAATTTAGCCTGTCTTGTTATCAGGACAATCATTTATTTTCAAGTTCCAATCACTAAATTCAGCTTCCAATGTCATAAGCAGTCATACTAATATCCATTACAAAACGATCATAGGCATAATGAAAATAAAACAGATATGAAGCTATCCAAATTCAAAATGACATACCTTTTCATCTGTTTCTCTCATTGAAAAATGCTTGTTAATGTCATCAACGGGCAAGAATACCGTTCACTTGAATTCTCTAAAGTAATTATCTAGAGTCGTGGGCTCTCTTTGATTTTGTTTCGTGCCGAACGTGGTTGTTTTTCTTTTATCTCTTTTAGAATATGATGTCTCTTTCGTTTTCTCGTTGTCGGCATCATCATAACTATCTTGAGCCATTCCCGTTGCACGTTTGACAGTTCTTAAAGTTTGATGATCTGTTGTTCCCGTAAGATATATTGCGTAAATGAATGCAGCTTCCTTCCCATCAGATTTTCTAATCACTCTTCCAATTCTTTGAATGGTTTGATTTATGTTTGAAGTATTTGCCAAAATTATTGCAACTCCTACCTCTGGGACATCATAACCTATTTCTAAGGTGTGAACTGAAAGAAGTGGATAAAATTCAACTCCCCACTTGGATAATATCTCTTGTCTTTCATTAGCCTTGAGCTTGCTTTCAATGACGTATGATTTTATTCTCCTCTTGTGTTGCAGTTCTTCTCTAAGTTTATGAACTGATTCCAACGTCTCACTAAATACCATTATTCGCTGTTTCGGATGTTTTTTTGATATAATATCTGCGGCAGCTAATATCTTGTTATCAGCGCAATTTAAAAGAGCTCTCCGCTTTCTCACATTTGCAAACCAAGTTTTTGCCATAAATGCTGCAGGGCCTCCTTTTCGTAATAACAAAGAGATTGATTGGGCATCAAACCGATTAAGCCTGCTGGCAATAGTGGTTATTCTTGAAGAACAATCATAATAGATCCTTCTTTCTACCTCCGTTAAATTGACTTTGATAGGTAGTATAACTGGTCTTGCTAACCTGCCATCTCTTACTGCCTCTTTAACTTGGTATTTTCTAACAGGAGGAAGGACACTTAGAATAGTATTGAAATTGGCATCATTTTCATCTATTGTGGCTGTTAACCCCAAAATTGCCTTTCTGCGATCCTCTACGACAACATCAAAAATCTGACTAAATGACTTTGCACTTTCGCCAATCAAATGAACTTCATCGAATATGATCATTTGAGAATTGCGAAGAATATCTAAATTGTTATTGATACTTTGATACGTACTTACTGTTATCTCGCATACCTCTTTCTTTTCTCCGAAATATACTCCTATCTGTTTCTTAGGTATGCCATACTTTATTAATCTCTTTACGTTCTGTTCAATAAGAACGATCCGTGGAACCAAAAGGAGGATCCTAAATTGCGAAATAGATTTGTTGAATGCTCTTTCATCTGAATCATTTTGGAATGTACATCTGAAATTATTGGTAGTGGGGGTAGCGTTGTCAGTATCAACTGGTTTATTTTCGTCTGAATCATGAATGTTGATATTATGCTTAAAGTCAGTATTGATGGCAATATCTGACATAATTCCCGCTTTTGCTCTCGCCGCCCGTCTTGCACACTCAAATGCAATTTCAGTCTTACCAGTACCAGTACTGTATATTATTGAGCCTCTAAAATCATTCCTTATCCAAGCTTCTACAGCCTCCTCCTGATCCTTTTTTAGATTAAATGGAAATTTCAGATACCCAATTACTGGTGAGCCCCTATCAGGTCTTTCATCCTCAGAGGCTTTGACTTTTGCATAGATATCTGCTCTAGTCATCCGCATAACCATCTGTCCTCTTTTGGATAGTTCCAACTCAACAATATAGAAATTTCTCCTTACATTTTTCAGCTATTTTTCCTTTAAACCTAGAAGGGAAATAAACATCACGTTTATGATGACTCTCATGTAAAACATACAAGCCATTTTTATACATAATGTATTTCAATATATATTATCTCTTAT
>JAATVS010000033.1 GCA_014523695.1 Nitrososphaerales archaeon TH5895 | reverse complement strand
GGTGGATGAGTGATATATCAACAGCACTGACAACACACCAACCAACTCTTATGCGGTAATAATAGTGTGTGGGCAACATGATCTGCAATATGTATAGGATTACTGACGCACTAAACCCTTTTTTTCATATAGCTTTCTCGTACCCACTCCTCCAAGTCATTGTTGAGTAATACCCTCCTTGCCTTGAGTACAGATCCTGCAGCTCTTCCGACAGGATATCCTATATTTGGATTAGATGTGTTTACAGCCTTTAGAATTATTTATACTACATCGGCTCAAAGAGATGAGTTAGCAATCATTAGACGAAAATAAACGCTCCATTTTATAATTGAATAATTCTTACAATAAGGGATTATTACATTTTAGCGTAATCCCAAGTAGAGAAGAATTTGGGATCAATCTCAATTATCACATGAATTCCTTTTTGTATACTCTCCAATATCATTCTAGGAATCGGATGATCGAGTGTTCCAAGATATTTCATATATATTTTCTTTGCTTCTGTGACAGTTCTAACTGGATCATCCAATACGGTCGCTATACCTTTACCCTTTACTCCTTTATACGGAAAGTTCTCATCATCTATTGAAAAATAAACATTAGGTTTGATTCGTAAATTCTTGATTTTCTTCGTCGCTTTAGGTGTAATTATCAAGAGTTTTTCTCTAACCTTATCATAGTTGAACCATACTGGATGAATGTTGGGATACCCATCATCACCAATAGTACCGATTTGTAAATTTAGCTTATTTTCGAGGAAGGTTTTGACTTCTTCTTCGCTCATAGAAGGAGTACCAGCCAATGCACTAATGATCTTCATACCACAGATCCTGAATACATACAGAAGATTTATAACGAATCGATCTGCAGTCGAAGACCGTTGCTGCTATTACCGTCTGTGATTATAGCGACTTTTCGTTCAAGCTTTTTCATGGCAATTTAAGAAATAGCGTGAACTGACAGTGACACTTGTTTAATACTTCTATAGCTAATTTCCTCTTTTTTCATACTCTGATTTTTATCCTGTCACCTTCGGCTTGAATCTCAAAGACCTGTTGATCGTATGTCCTGATATAAGACATCAGCTGTCCTGCTTGTTCCAGATAGTTTTGCCATGTTTTTGGAAGAGGCTCCATCTGTTGTGAAGATGTTAGGACGGCTTCCTTCGTTTTCTTTCCTGTAGTAGCATCAAATCTTGCTCCATGGAAGGGACATGTTACAATACCGTCTTTGGAAATATTACCCATTGAAAGTCGTGCATTCATATGTCCACATCTATCATCCATTGCATAGAATTTACCACCTATGTTAGAAATCACAATTTCTTTACCTTGTATTTCTACATATTTCATCTTTCCAATAGGTACTTCGTCTACCTTTCCAACTTCAAAGAATTGTTGTTCTTGCTGTTGTTTTTCAAGATTACCAACGTCACTTTTTGAAATCATATTATTATTTATATTCTGTCTGCATAATCTATTAAATATGGTAGTAATCATTCGCAGAGTTAGTACTGTGTGGATTACCTAGCAAGTTGCTAATTACTAGCCACTCTTAATACAACACTCCTTTCAAAACTCAGGAAATCTTGGCTTTCTAAAGTTTTAAGTCTAGTATTCAGGCGAGCCGATATGAATCTCCTATTTCCCTCTTAACGCTCCAGTGCATGTCTATCCCAGTTGGCATTTGTTGCTACTGCCTCATAGGTACTTTGTAGAAAAGAGAGCAAAACATCATCAGGTGATTTTGCTGTACGGACTACATCGTATGGCAACAAAAACTCACCCATACTAGAATCATAATACGCTTCTCGGGGCAGGATAGAATAGTCTTTGTAGCCCTGAGGCTCGGGATATGCATAGGAATAGAATACGGGGCTATCTATTGGGCCACCGCCTGGCCAGAAACCACAACTGCTTACCTCGTGAGAATATGCTTCAACATCAACAAAATGTGCTCCATATGGAGTCCCAGGATGTGGAGGCGCTGGACGTCCTGAGAAGCGAGTGACAGCTAGATCGAATCCTCCCCAGAAAAAATGGACCGGACTGACCTTCCCAATGAACCGTGACCGAAAGTCCGTAAACACCCTGTTTGCTTCTACTAAAATACGCCAGAACCGATTCGCATATTCGGGATCATATGTCGCATGTTTTCGATCCTGCTCAAAAGGGATTGGATCGGGAACTTCGCTTGGGGTTGTCCAGATGTTTACAGAAATTCCAAGTGATTTCAATGCAGTCATAGTTTCTTGATAGAATTCAGCTACCGACTGGGATTGCAGAGCGATTGTCTTAGATAGACCAGTAGTTGTTTCGATCCTAAGTAGATGAGCAATGAAATCAAAATCTATTTGGAAATGCTGAGCTTCATAAGGTATAATAGATGTAGTCATTCCTCTAGGAGTTACATATAGAGTAACGTTCCACCAATGATTCTCGAGTGGAGTAAGCTTGAGCCGGATTTTTCCTATTCCTTGGATATACATGTGTAGTGTTTCATACGTATCTTTCCATTGTCCCAAAGGTAGTTCTGGCCATACACCTGTTGTAGTAGTCATTGTTTTTTTCCTTCTTGTTCAGAAATGACTTATTGACTATATAGGGCTAACCCTAGCCACAATATTTTGATTTGACCGACTCATAAAATTGCTAGGGTTGGTCACCCTAGCCCTTGCCATATTGTCATCATTTTCCTTTTGTTGCATTAAGGATGAAATCAGCGATTTCATTTGGATGCGAAACGTACGATGCATGACTCGCATTAAGATTAAGAGTAGTAGCATTCATCTGCTGAGCGAAGGTACGCTGGACATCAGGAGGTATCATACGATCGGCGTCAGATATTTGATACCATGTTGGTAACTCTTTCCATGCGGGAGGACCAGATTTTGCGACAAAGTTCGATTGGTTGAATGGCTTTTGTACTATTGCCATTAAATCCGCTTCTTCTGGAGTAACATCATGTGCAAAGTTCTCTCGGAATATTTCAGGGTTTAAGTAGATAAATCCTCCACTATCCATCAAGAAAAGTTCTTTAGGGAAGTTAGCAGGGTTTACGAAATCACCAAGAGCTTGACCCTCATCAGGAGCAAAGGCGGCAATGTAAACAAGTCCTGTAACGTTCGGATTGTTGTGGGCAGCGTTTGTAATTACTGCCCCGCCATAAGAGTGGCCGACAAGGGTCACAGGTCCGCCAATGTAATTAATCGCTCGTTTCACAGTTTCAACATCCTCTGACAAAGACTGTGTAGGGAGTTGTACAGCGATAACTTTATGTCCCGCATCCCTTAAAATTGGAATTTGCTTATTCCATCCAGAACCATCAGCCCATCCTCCATGGACTAATACTATATTTGTAGCGTTTGTAGTATTCGACATATTCTGTGTTACTCCAGGTTGCATTAATGTATTGTTCTCTGTGGCGAACCCAGAATATGTGATCGATGTAAGACCAATAATTATTGCAACGCCTAGACACAACAAAATTAAGGTCTTTTGTTTGGATCTTACTTCATACATCTCATTAGTATGATGCATTAAAGGTTCTATTCACACACTTATAATTAAGTAAGTTGGTTAGAATTTGATGCCTCACTATACACTCCAGATTATAGGATCGTAATTGTGACAGCTACTCAAAAAGGACGTAGCGCTGTAACCAAAGCTCTCCCTCTTTGGAAT
>JAATVS010000032.1 GCA_014523695.1 Nitrososphaerales archaeon TH5895 | reverse complement strand
CTCCATATAACAAAAGAGACCTCTGTGCTGGTCATGGCCCTGAAAGCACTTGGCGCAGAACTGGCACTATGTTCTGCTAACCCGCTGTCAATTCAGAACGACATTGTTTGTTTTCTAAAAAACCAAGAGATTCAACTTTTTGCAACTAGAGGTGAATCCTATAGACAGTACAACGAGAGCATGTTGAAAGTGATTAGGTTTAGGCCTGACATTGTTACGGATGATGGAGCAGAACTTCATTTTTTGGTACACCGGTTCGGGGATAAAAAGATTGGAGCAGGGACAGAAGAAACCACAAGTGGTGTGACAAGACTCAAGGGATTGGAATCTAAGGGTCATCTTAAATATCCTGTTATAGCAGTAAACAATGCACAAACCAAATACTTGTTCGATAACCGCCATGGTACAGGACAGAGCACGGTCGAAGGACTTATGCGAACTACGTCAGTCTTCCTTCCTGGCAAACAAATAGTTGTATGCGGCTATGGCTGGGTTGGTAAAGGAGTTGCTTCGAGGCTCAGAGGAATGGGAGCAATTATTACGGTGACAGAAATCGATCCTATCAGAGCACTGGAAGCGCATATGGAAGGCTACGAAGTATGTACGATGATGTCTGCATGCTCTTACGCAGACATTTTCATTACGTGCACTGGGGGTAACAGAATCATTAGAAAGGAGCACATAGAGATAATGAAGGATGGAGTAATCCTATGTAACGCCGGACACTTTGATTTTGAAATTGATCTGGACTATTTGAAATCACAAGATCAAGCGCCGAAGGAGATTAGACCTAACGTACAGCTGTTCTCGATAGTCGGCAAACGCGTTTATTTGCTCGCCTCCGGTCGTGTGATCAACCTAGTAGGTGCTGAAGGACACCCCCCTGAAGTCATGGCGTTGTCGTTTGCAAACCAGCTAATGTCTATCATCTATTTGGCAAAGAAACTAGACTCACTGGAGTCTCGGGTGTATGACGTTCCAGCGCATATTGATCGTAGGGTATCAGAGTATGCACTGGACGCTTTTGGTATTAACTTGGATTACAGCACTGAAAGCTCATTTTCAATATAGAAGTAGGTATGCTTATGAAAGATAAGTTTAAAATCAAGACCCAAATCACGTCTTGAGTACTGGTTGCAGGATAACTCATGAAAAGTCTTATAATTACAAGTGCATTGCCGTATGCAAATGGGGAAATACATCTGGGGCATATTGCGTCGACCTATTTACCCGCGGACATTTTTACTCGGTATTGGAGACATTTTGGAAGAGAGGTATATCATCTCTGTGCAACGGATGACTTTGGCACTCCTATCCTGATAAATGCAGAGAAAGAGTCGATTACACCACAACAATACGTAAAAACCTGGAGAGATTGCGATCTGAAAGATTTTCGATCTTTGGATATCTCCTTTGACTACTTTTCCCAAACCAGTTCTGAAAAAAATATTCAATTAACACAACAGATTTTCAACAAACTCTGCAGTAATGGGCATATTTATGAGAAAGACGTTATCCAGTTTTACTGTGAGTTTGACAAGAAGTTTCTGCCGGACAGATATGTAGTGGGAAAGTGCCCTTTCTGCTCCTCCGAAAATCAGTATTCCGATCTGTGCGAAAATTGCGGTAGGGTTCCAGACAAGATCTTGGAGCCAAGATGTAGAATTTGTGGAAGGGTCCCGGTAAAAAAAACAAGCAAGCACTATTTTTTCAGACTTTCAACTTTCTCAAGACAATTAAGGGATTGGTTGACTACGAACCATAATCTCCAGTCCGACGTCACAAGTTACGTGTTGAAATGGATCGATGAGGGATTAGTTGACTGGGATATAACCAGAGACTTGTCGTGGGGGGTGCCAATTCCAAGGAAGGAAGCCACGGAGCAAGTTTTCTATGGATGGTTTGATAACCATATCTGCTATATCTCTAGCTTTCTCTCCTTTCTAGAGGAATCAGGAGATAACAATGGGAAGGAAATTTGGAATAGCTCGGAGATTTTTCATTTCATAGGAAAGGATATCGTATACCATCATTATCTTTTCCTCCCAGCTATCCGAATGGGAATTGAATATGAATACAAACTTCCAGATTATATTCCTACTAGAGGACATTTAATGCTGAGCAACCGAAAAATATCCAAAAGCAGAGGCTGGTATATAGGGTTAAGGGATTTCTTGCAGTTGTTTCCCTCTGATTATGTTAGATTTTACCTTGCCCGGGTAACCCCCTACTCTCAAACAGATATAAACTTCGATTGGGATGTGTTCATTGAACGAATAAATAATGAACTCATAGCAAACATTGGGAATTTTATCCATCGAACACTGTCCTT
>JAATVS010000270.1 GCA_014523695.1 Nitrososphaerales archaeon TH5895 | reverse complement strand
TCATGCTCAATAATTATTCTACACGAGTTTCCATTGATTTCATATCTGTAAGGCATTTTCGCAATCCGCAGCCAGGTCTCTGCTATATTGGATAGTGAAGCAATTGAGAATCCTCCTTTTAGAAATAAACTAATGTCTACTAGATCATTTTTTGCTGTATCTTGTGCTAACTCGCGTAATTGATCTTCTTTGAGTTGATTGATAATCTTATCAAGAACAATTTTGGCAAGTAGTATAGCTTGGCGTGAGCGGCCAAACCATGCCAATCTAAATGTTCTTTGATTATTTGATTAACTAACGTATTAAGACTAATATTCTTGGCCTCAGATTCTTTGTGTAAATGGCCTAATCTCTCACTTGTAATCCTAAACGTCACACAGTTGGTCTTGGATTTGGGTGAAATAGCCGACCTCATTATAAATAATATAGTGAACTAGTATACTTAAACTTGCGTTCATCGCACATTAAGGAATCAACTTTTTGAGTGGTATAAAGCCGATCCCTATCTAATACGTTTTTCCTGACGATACAGACTGTTCAAAAATTGTCATGCCTTGTTTCCTCGCTGGGTTCAGAACATAATAAATCTAGTCTATTTGGACTATCATCAAAATGTTCTCTGGGCATGTTTCTATTTACCGTTGAATTTAGCTTGAATCAGCATATTTATCTTACTTACTAGTGTTTCTCCGCCCACTGGCTTAATTACAAAGTCATCTGCACCATACTCCAAGATAATATTTCTTGGATTATCATTAATTGCTACTACTAGGATTTTTGTCTCTTTGTTGAGTTGCTTTATTCTGGACACAACCATTGCTCCCATGTCTTCAGCTATTTTTCCATCTAACAAGACTGCATCTGTATCGCGAGGATTGAATTGCTCTAAAAATCTTAAACATTCACTAGCGCTAAATGCCAGCCTTACTTCATAACCTGACAATTTAAAGAGGGCATATAGATAGTTTACCACTATCTTATCTTCGTCTACTATTAGTACCAAAGGCATGCTAACTCTAGTAATAATATATAGCAGTTTCCTGCTATATTAAGGAGATAGCTATCTTGAAATACAAGTTATTGTTTTAACCCATTTCTTCGTTATTGGTTAGCCCATCACAAATAGATTGATCCACTTACCAAAATAAATAATCTGATAATAGTGTCAGGCTTCTAAAATTTGATATTTTGCTGTTCTGTTTTACAAAAACGGTTTAGAGATAGATTTGTTATTAGAATCTTTATCGTAGGGATCCGTTCTTATCTTATATCGTCTAAAATGTAATTTGAGTAAATATTCCTTTTGGTCAGCTTGCTTAAGAATATCGAAATCTTGGAGAGGATAAAGACACAATATCTTGACATTAAGATCTAATTTAGCCGGTATGGACTCCTCGTATTCCAATAGTAAATTTATTCCTCGCTGACTACTAATTCGATGAGGATAATAGTGAAAACCTCCATCCAAAAGGACCAATATTCCCCGTTTGTTTCTTCTGGATGCATTTGCGCTCATAAGTTTCAAATAGAATAAGAAATCTTTTGCAGATCCAAAATAATCTTTGACAGAATCAATTATGAGTAGAGACCTTTCTTTTTTCTCATAATTGTATACGTCTATACCCAATTCTCTTAGATATGTTAAAACATTATCTCTAGTTTCATAATGTAAAAGCACAATGACTGCTTCATTATTTTCAAGAGCCATTTTACAAGCTCGAGAGTATACCTCTTGAAGAGCATATCTATCCGGATAAATCAATATATTATGAGCTCCGAAACTTGACTGCTTCTTGAATTTATCTAATATCTCCAAAACGGAGCCTTCCTCTATATTTAGCATTCCATTTTCATTATCTATGAAACTCAAAATAAGAGCAGCAATTCTTATTCAATATTGCATTTAACATTTATACATTCCATTCCATTTCGGCTTTCATTTAGCCCTTTGCAAACTACTCTTATATGCATATTTGCTTATAATGCGATTTAGACCACATATTCTGTCAGTCAGCACTAGATCTTGTCAGTCATCACTATGTTGGTATCCTCAATGTTACTAAGGATATTAACGAATTATGTTCCCATGGTTAAAATGGACAAGGTGGACACGGTTCTTATAGGCAAAGAATGGTGCCCAACAACGGTCCGACTTCTAGCACAAGATTCTATTTTAGTAACGTTTGGTTGAATGTACCAGACATCTTTTCTGTTTCCGATGTTACAGTCGTATTGACCATGAATGGATGCTGCACTTGAACAACTTGTCCATTTATCCAAACAAAAATAAAAGATAATAAATCCAGAAGTTAATTATGGACCCGCTGATGTGGGGGCTCTTGGTTGTTGTTCATCGTAAGTCGAAGTCAGCATTATTATTTCCTTTGCCTGCTTTATCAAGTCTTGAGCATTTCCAGTTACTGGCCAGTGCAGAAACAGAATCTTTGGAGTTTCACCTAACATATGATGATGCAAAGCAGTTTCAGTCCAGTTATATTTTTGCATAAGATCTTGTACTGGAACTACTTCTGAATCAAGTAAGGCCCACTCTCCAAACGCAGCTGACATATTTTGGTTGGTAGTATTAGCTTGGAACGCTTCTGTATTGTTTAGCGCAGCTGCCGACGCAAGCTCAATATAATGTCCTATACCTGAAAAGTTGTTTATTACCAGTCCATCGTTTCTAGTTATTGCTGGTGCTTGACGGTAGACTACGATATCGCATAAATCATAATCAGGAAGCCCTTTTCCGCTAACCACTTGAGCTAATGATGCACTGTGTTCAGGAGCATTTGTAGGTCTACTCTTGTTATTGAATATGTACTGTGTACCAGTTTGTGGTTTTTGTTCTTCTGGTGATTGGGATGTTTGTTGCTGTGACTCTGATTGGGACTGTGCGTAAACAGTTGCTGCAGTTGTTGTTATGGATTCGTTGGGTACTGAACTAAGGACAGGAAATGCCATCAATCCTGCCATAATGACGAAGGCAAGGAAAAGTTAAAGCATACTTTGAAGTCATATTCATGGTAAGCATCTTATTGCAACATCGTTTATAATGAGTAACAGTATACCTACTTAGGACCCGATCCAGATTCTTCAGAAGCAATAGAATTTCTATGTCTTGCAGAAGGTGGCGAAGTAACACATTATGAAGTATTAGCTGCCATCTCCAAGAAACTTAATGGTAAAATGAAAATACTAGAAAGCTTTCAACTTCTATAAATTCTATCCTAAGGGAAGAGAAATGGCATTTGACTTTGTGCATAAAGTTAGCAAAACAAACGGCTACATCAAAATGATCGTAACTTTGTACAATAGGGTATCACAGGACTGCCCATACTCGAAGGATTTTCGTACCCTTGTTGCCAGAAGTTAAAAGAATATCAAACGCTTTTATTCCATAACGCACATGACCATCTAAAATGGACCTGGCTAATTACTGAGGCCTCTTCAAGTATATTCTAAATACTTGGTAAACTATTATTTGCGAGTTCTATTAAATCAAAAATATCTTTATCTTTAGTAATTCTCTTATCTTTTAGTATGTTATGAAGTCGCAGAAGAATTGACAGGGAATACTCAGCTTCATGATACAGTATTTCCAGGTTATCTAACTTTGAAAGTCTCCAATACTGGATGTGTAGTTCTTCCACCTTATTTGCAGGCATATCTAACTCTATTGCAACTTCGACTGATTGTTTACCTTGCAGAAACAGTTCAAAGGCACGTGCGTCTTTTGATTTCTCGGGCTTATTGACTGAATTGTCCTCGCCAGTGTGTTTCCTGACTACATCAGCTATGTCTTTGAATCCCATGTGTACAACTTCTGCGATCTGACGCCTTGTCTTACCTTGTTCGTAAAGTTGGATGACAAGGGCTTTTTTCTGATGTCTGTTTAGTGGTACGAAATTCGACATGGATGAAATAGATTACTAGAATAACTTCAGAGATCTTGTTCAAAAACATTGTCATTTCTTACTATCATCTGTTTTCAGCTGCTGTGCTTTGTTACAAATAGAAAGCGTTTGATAGTTTAATTGCTGTACAAACTGGCTGCCAAAAACGAAAAAACCCAAGAGAATAGCTGCAGAAACTGCGACTACGTACATCTTTTTGCTGTGATGATTTTTTTCAGACATTATTAGGTAATGGATTACAACATATTATCCTGATCCTATAACATTAACTTCATATATTATCGCTCAGAATTTGCTTATTATAATCCCTCTGAGGTATTAACAGCAGTAACGGGAAAACTGCCGACTCACATGTTCGATTGGTCGGTGTATGCTACTAAACTAACGCTCTAATCCGAAAGAGATTTTCACACCTGCGCGAAAATGAGTGATCTTGCCTGTACTATCATCTACTGTTCCGGTCATATTGGTGACTTCTATTCCGTGAATACCATGTAACGTCTTTTTTGCTTCATCTACTGCTACCTGAGCAGCGTCTTCCCAACTTTTCTCAGAATTCCCAACGATCTCTATTATTTTGTTACGCTAGTCATATTATGTATTATGACTGAACAAACTATTTAATAACTGCACGACCACGAAGTGACAATAGCACTACTTATGATATTACTAAATAATAGCCATAGGCACAGTATCTTATAGCATAATGCACTAAGAATACTGAAAATGCCGCGACGGTTTACACTAAGATCCAGACCCGAAATGATTTCATCCATTCTCAGATCAACCAGTGGCCGCACAGGTACAAAAATATCTCAAATTCAATATGAAACTTATTTCATACAATCAATTGAAAGCGTACTTGACTATGATGATTCAAACCAATCTAATCGTATATATCAAAGAAGAGAAGACATTTAAAATCACTGAATATGGAATGCACGCTCTTAAGCTGTATGGTGAAATGGATAAACTATTAGTTTCACGACCGATTAACACGGTTAAATAACGAGCATATTGAATGAATAATCAGTCACAAAGCAGATAAATAATCAGTCCATCTGGTCATTAACTGACTAGCGTGGTTCTATGTATAAACTTCTCTTTGTTTGTTAACTGATAACTCTGCTACAGTTTCT
>JAATVS010000269.1 GCA_014523695.1 Nitrososphaerales archaeon TH5895 | reverse complement strand
TTAGGTGTCAGAGCGTACTGTGATGTAATCCAAATAGGACATGCACCTTTTAGAACATTACACTTCTCACCTGGTGTCACAACTGATGCTCTATTAGTCCGGTCTATTAGTCCGGGTTTGAGTTCGTCATTAATACTTATGGTTGTGTCATTATTTGTGTTATATTGGGGATTCAGTTGTTCTGCTGTTCCATTGACCGTAGTAATGTTTTGAGCAAGGATTAGAGTGATATTTCCGACCAAAGTACTAAAAACAGGATTCTCAGACGCTTCTTGTACTGATATCAATCCATTGTGATTATGGTCTAGAACCTGTTGAGCGTAGTGTAATGGGTTCGTAACAACTTGGAAGTATCCTATTTCACGTAAGTTCTGGGCTAATGACCCCATCAGTACAATATTATCTACTTTATCTGGATTGTTGATTGCAACTCTTGGGACAATTGTTGTTCCCTCACTATGTCCAACTAAAGTTACATGGTTAGCATCAACTTCTGGTTGCTGTATAAGAACATTTAGGGCCTTCTCTGCATCTTGCCTTAGTTCATCAACAGTTACATTCCCCCAAAGTATTATTGGCTACGGTCTACTAAAAATAAGTAGTCAGTAATGTTACCGACATGCGGGACAAAGCAAATGTATTAGTCCCCGAGACTGAACTCTTCAAGTCTTTTTGCGTATTCTTTTAGACCCGTAAAACCAATACGATGCTCCGATTCATCAAGTGAAGAAGAAGATGAGCAGACGAATCCATTACTGGAACAAATAAGAGAGAGCGGAAGTAGAGCCTTGCAATGGGGCCCGGCAAAATGGTAACTCTGAATAATGATCATCATGTCATTGTGTCTTTAAGTTGAATATTGAACACGAGTATGGGACCAAAAATCATGTCAAATATGGTTCACAAACCATTATGTCGTAACACAACATGTGCCACAAGTGTACCGTTCTTCATTAGCAGTTTCGTTGAATGGAAGAAAACCTATAAGTCTATCCGGTAGGGTATTATGGTCTATGTCTGTCCAAAAAAAACTAGAAAAATATTCTGCAGAGGAACTATTAAAGGAATTGCGTGCCAGGCATGCAAAGAAATCATCTACAGCGTACGGAGAAGCGTATCAAGTTGACAAGGAGCTGGAAAATGTGGACAGCGAGATTATTGCTCAAGAATTGAGATTTAAGCAGAAGGTTATTTACGGAACCGATAATAGAATGGATATTTTCAGCGTAACCGATCCTCTAGTTCTAAACAGTGCTGACGGGGTGGTTGCTCTTTTCCGCAGTGGGGATGTTGTCGATAATGGAAACGGGACTTCAACCTTACAGACTCAGAATTTTGGCACCAGGCTTCGGCTTTGTGGTGCTCCCCCACCCCAAACGCTATGTACCACAGAAGCTTTTTTCAATCAGCCCAGCGGTGTTGGGCTCTGCTCAGGCTTTCTGGTCGCTTCGGACGTAATCGCGACTGCAGGGCATTGTATAGATAACATCATGGAGCCACAGACAACTCTTAGTAATGTAAGATTCATTTTCGGTTTCCGCATGTTGAATGCTAATAACCCTACGACTTTCAGTGTTAACAACACCGAAATTTATAGAGGGATAAGTGTTATTGGGAAAGTACATAGTGAAGGTGGAGCGGACTGGGCATTAGTGCGGACAGATCGTCCTGTGAACAATCATAGAATATTGCCGATACGTTTCGAAGGGCGAATTGCTGACAATCAAGGTGTATATGTTATAGGACATCCCGCTAGCATTCCTACAAAATTTGCAGGTGGAGCAAACGTTCGTAATAATACCCCAGGTTCTTTTTTTGTTGCAAATCTCGACACTTATGGGGGTAATTCTGGTTCACCGATATTCAATGTTGATACTCATATTGTGGAAGGCATCTTGGTAAGAGGAGAAACTGACTTCGTCGACGCAGGCACATGTTGCGTTTCCCAGGTTTGTCCTAGTAACGGCTGCGATGGAGAACATTGTACACGAACTACTGAATTTCAATATCTTCTTCGGAACTCTGAGGAAGTCTGGTTTATGAACGGTCAGAGGCTGGTGAATCGGGGAATTGTGCTTGCAGAGGACGGCAACCCTATCTTCGTCGGACTCCCTTGGAGCATCGTTGGTGTGGGAGATATGAATGGGAATGGGAAGGCAGATATCGTTTGGCACAACGGTCAAACGAATGAAACCCAAGTCTGGTTTATGAACGGTCAGAGGCTGGTGAATCGGGGAACTGTGCTTGATGAGGACGGCAACGCTATCTTCGTCGGACTCCCTTGGAGCATCGTTGGTGTGGGAGATATGAATGGGAATGGGAAGGCAGATATCGTTTGGCACAACGGTCAATCCTAAGTAAGCAAAAGTTTCTTGAAAAATGGCTCTTTGAGGGTATTGTCGAATTAGTCGATGGTGAGGCAACTCAGTACCGAGATGATATCAAGGAAGGAACTCACCTAAAGGTGGTTTTATTTTATAATCTAGCTTCAAATCCCCATGGTCCCATTTTAGGGTAATCAGTAGAACCCGCTTACTAACGCTAGCACCACGGTCGCAGTATTATGAGTATAAATCTAGGTTATATCAACAATCAGGAGATCTATTTGATCGTTTCAATATTCAGCACAGAAATTCACTTGTCTATCACAAAGAGCTACTGTCAGAAAGACTAACTCGTCTTTACAAGCAAGCAGAGTTGGATCTAACACAGAATAGGTATGCAGAAGGTGGTATTAACAGAGCTTCTATCTATCTAGCAGCCCAGAATATAGCTATAAACATCTTTAAACTCGAGAGCGAAGGATTACGCATCTTGGCAAATGGACAAGAAAGGCAGTTGCGAAGTCTTCAGGCCTACAATGAGAAAAGGGGCATAGATCCTGTAGCTATACAAAAGGGGGCAGAAATTGAATATGATGATGAGTCTGAAATTTATTGAATTATCTATTTCTCGTTTACAATACAATCTTCTGGCAATCCAAGCAATCATTGAGTAGGTGACAAATTCGAGCTCCAATGGTCGAATTCAACAGATCAAAAAGAGAGGGAGTTGTACCACAATATAGGGATATTTTATTATTGACCATCGGCAAAGGAATGGAGCTGATAAGTAATATCACAAGTACTTCCTTATTAGCTACCAGTTCAGATCAAGACATAAATTGAAATGGACAGGACATGATCAAATATTGACCGATCTGGAGATCGGTTAGTTGAACTAGACTATTAGTTATGATGTGTATTTATGAAGAATTTAAATCTGTGCTAATGGATCAGCAATGAGCATAGAATAACCTTATCTTAATTCGGACTATAACAAGAAACTGGAAATGATTAAGTAGATATTTATGGTAACGGTTGCAGTAGTGACAGTCATTGCTTTGGCAATGATAATGTCCACGGTAGTAACGTCTGATGTGTTAGCAGACAGCAAAAGGGATAGGGCAAATAAGGTCTTAGATAAGCATATTTCTGGTGGGGGGGGAACATGGAGAGGAAGCGCAAGAGATCAAGAATAATCTGAATGGGCATGGCTGTGGCACTCGCTGTGGCGGTGGTGGAGACGACCGAAGCTATCCCCCCATTATACTGTCACACTGTTTTGGCAATAATCTATGCCACGTCATTTTTATTTCATACTGCTAGAAAATAGAATTAGTTGTTGCTATCCACTTTTGATTCTTGTGACATTAAGTCAATCTAAATTTGATGAGGTGTCCAGTAATTCAGGTACTAGGCGTTCTAGATCTCTATTATCAATTTCAATCCCTCATACACCAATGAAATTCAGACCTCGATCCGGGGACGCATCACCTTAGCAACCTCTTCGGCGATACGCTTATAGTTAGATTCTCTAGCCTTCTCACTTTGTTCAATCTGTATGCCTTGTGTGCCTAGGCGGTTTACGATGTTGTGCTCATTATCACCGTCAAAGTCTTCACACCCAGAATCCCTGACATCAATCCCTGAGTCCGAAATGGCTTCTTCAATGGCTTCCTTGATTTCTTGTTTCAGACCAACTGCCGCTTTGCCCCCGATGCAAATGTAATTTTTCGTCCATCCATGAAAGGCAATGGAATATTCAAAGTGACGCCCCATAATCGTTTTAAGCTCGGGGAACGAGTTTTCGCTAATATCTGTTGAAGTAATATGCCACCGGTCATAGGCACCGCCACCTTTTTTAAAGCCTTTGCAAATCCATTCAGAGACGTGGTCGGATGAAAATTGTTCTCTAATATAATCTGCTTGCAGATCGGTGAACTTTTCGATATTGCCACCGTGCGGGGCGATGACAACTAGTCGTTGATTAACCCCGTTGTCAGTCAGGCGTTCAATAAATTCACTACAGTTCTCTGCCTGCTTATCAGAAAGACCCTCAGCGGTAACTTGAGCTTCAACCTTGCCTGTGAAAGGATAATTATTTAAATCAAAGCGCTCCTCAAGGTCGCCACGGATTTTGTAGCCCATAAATACAATATCTGACTCACGAGCGTGATCGCCTACTACTGTATAGAGTGCAAGTGCTGTCCCGTTTTCTGTAGGTCTTTCAATTCGAACTTGTTCACCTATAGTTTTCCCTATCCTATTAATTTGGTCAAGACTTGCAACGCAATGTTCGCGACGGTGATTCCCAGATATTTTCTTATCTGGTATAAATCGAGCCTTATAGGAGTGTTCAATAACATCCTCTTCGGAGCACTCTTCCAGTTTTTTCATACATTATTCTTGAGCTGTACTTTGTTTTAATAGATTGCTCTCTAGACACAGATGCTTTACCTGCTGCTGCAGCCGCAGCTGATGCCCCGCCTCATAGCTGGCACTCTCTGCTCATCTGTCCTCCTGGATGACCAGTGGGTACTCAGCACTTGGGACAGCTTCCGATCGAACTGACTTTCTGCATTACCATTATCTTCGTTTAGGTTTTTTGGGAATGTCTTAGATAGTGCCATAGTGGTCTATAGTCATATTAGGTATCGTCAAATTCATTTTTTAATTTGACTGATTCCTCTATACTGTCTACTTGAATATCAATACTTCTTGTTATTATCCTAGATAATGATGGTCTAGCCCCTTCGCCTAGTGTGATCGCCTCTTTTCCCCTTCTTAAAAGGGAAAGTGTGATTCCATTATCTGTAAGTTTTTCTGCAAATTCAGTAGCGGTTCTTAACTTATCAAATAGACTGACTTGTTCATCTGGGACGCCTAAGGAAGTGGGTTCTAATAGGTCCAGTTTTACTATAGTTCTATTAATGGCATCACTTTCGACATGATTACTTCTACCTATTTCAACTTTCAATACGGGTTGATTTGCTACTTCTAGTTTTACAGAGCCTGATGTAACTTTCAAAAATTTCAATAGGCTATCCAGAATTTGATCGCTTTCAGAAACATGAAGGTGTTTTTTACCAAATAATATCATTGGATATCCTTCCCTGGAGAGTAAATTGTCATAAGAACTAATAGACGTTGCCTTGATCCCAGTGTGCTTCTGTTGGCCAAGGGGGTATATTCTTAAGGAGCATTAGGACATTGGTGTGGTGAAAGATCGGTCTCGTTCAGAGGAATATTTTTACCAGAATTACTAACTTTATCTTGGTCAAATACAATACTATTCCCGCACTTGAAACATTTATACTTGGAGGGTTTTTTACTGCACCGATGGGACTCATTATTATTTTCATTGAATGGTCGCCATTTCCCAGATTGATCTCTTTGTAGATAGACCCTCATACCGCACCCGTTCTTGCAGAATTTCTCCTTAGTCCGTTTGAGTTCGCGCATTTGTATTTGTAATGTTTTATTCGATGGTTCTATTCCATGAGAACGCACTCCGCCTTTAATCTGTTCCTTTGTCGTATGCGCGTCTATGGAATGATATAAATCCTTGTTGTTATTATTTACCGACACAGTTGCAACAGGCTCCGTCCTGATTGTAATTGGGTTGCGCCTGGGTACTGGGCGACCAAACCTTTACCCCAGGCACATACAACTTGAAATTCAAGGCCAAGGAAGACATACGTATAATGTGATTGCTCTTAAATCAAATTGTAAAGATAGAAAAAAAATGGATATAGCATGTACATGCCATCTTTATATCGAAGAAGATTATGGTTACACATATCTATGGAAGATGCGAGTACGCGTGATTTTGTCAAGGATGGTATATGGTTTCGCGACACACAAGGTAGATTTGTACTTTTCCGTGGAGTAAATTTTGCTTCACGTAGTAAACTACCGCCATATCTTCCAGTATCACCTCTCCACAGAAAAAGTATTACTTCACAAGAATTGAAGGCAGAACTAAGAAGTATTGAGCCTGAAATCAAGCGTCTAGCAGAATTAGGCTTTAATATTATTCGACTCTTAGTAATTTGGAAAGCCATAGAACCAAGACCCAACCCTAACCTCGACCAACTTCTGCCAGAAGGAGAGAGTTACCTTAATCTCGTAAAAGAGATCATAGATGTACTTTATTCATACGGACTATTTGTGATTATAGATTTTCATCAAGATATTGCGCACGAAGTCTATGGTGGAGATGGCTTTCCAGATTGGGCATTGGCAATAGATGAATTTCATCCAAAACCACTTCCTCCTAGTCCAGATAGAGGCAGAGACTGGGCTGTAGGGTACTATCTTAACTACTTGGTCAGAAACACATTGCAATCATTTTGGAAAAATAGTTTAAGAAATAAAGATGTAGGTCTTGAAGGCTTTCCGGTACGTACTCATTTAGAAAAAACAGTTGGCCAGACGGTAAAATTTTTTAAAGATCTTAATAACGGGAGGGGACATCCTGCAATATTAGGTTTTTCTCCATTCAATGAACCTCATCCAGTTGGTCTAGGAAAACAGTTTTTTGAAGAAAGTATTCTGAAAGAATTCTATTCCAACATACTGATAGAAATTAACAAATTTGATCACAAGGCATTTATTTTTATTGAGCCTAGACTGGATTGGACAGTCTATCCTGCTACTGAGAGCGGCATAGAATTACAGTTTCCATTTATACAAAATGCAGAACAAATTCATACATGGTTATCTATAGATCCTAAATTCAAAGAGCAGTATAAATTACAAGGAGTCTTTTCATTTCACTATTATGACCCTTGGACATTATCTTATGCACGATTTAATTATGCAGATAACATGCATAATAAACAAAATGAATGGCCTAAAATATTTACCAAACTGCGAGGTGCTGCCATTTCAAGAGGACTTGTTCCATTTCTAACTGAATTTGGTGGAAGTCATGACTGGGAAGGACTTTATACAGATCTCGAACCAAGAGACGTATATCAGACAAAGCAAATAAGGGCCTATATGGACCTTCAATATCAACAGATAGAAGCAAATTTACTTAATTCAACTTATTGGAATTATGATCTGTATAATACGGTGGATCATAATGATAATTGGAATCTAGAAAATTTTTCGTTACTTGGCCCCGATAGAAAACCTCGTCATATAGACATAGCTGCTAGACCCTATCCTCAACATAGTTCGGCTCAGCCACATCTTTTATTTTTTGACTTGAAATCAAAATATTGTGTCATCGTTCTAAAGGGATCTGTTGTAGAAGCTCCTACTCTTATCTATATTCCATACAAGATTCACTACAACCGCACTTTTAAGGTATGGTCTACAAGCAATCATTTTGAATGGCATAGTGAAAATCAAATGATGAAATGGTGGCCAGATAGAAATGAGATGTTAAACCAGATAGTCATTACTCCCATTAGCGACAAGATAGATACTTCAATCTTGCCTCAGATATCCAAAAATCTTATGAACAAGACAAAGTTTAGTCAAGAATTTGGCAGTTAGCTTTTGCTGGTTAAATTCAATTTTGATGATACTACTAATTAGATAGTGATATGTTTCTATGAAGTAGACGCATTTTACAAAAAGTTTAACTATCAACCATGTCATGTATCTACATGTATCTACATATGTCCTCTGAAGATAAATGTTCTCTTAAACAGCCAATGTATTGTACGGTTTCAAAGCTAGATACGATGTTTAATGAAGGAAAAAATGTCTTTCCCCTTGAAACGTTGCTCAATGCTGCTGACGATGATTCTTCATCACCTACTGAAAATAAATGGTCATTTAACAAAGATACATTAATGATTTACAATAATAAATATTGGAAAGGCTTCTTCCCTGTGGATCAGAATTTTGATGCGGTTAGATATTTTGGAGGATTTTGGAAGCGTTTTTACAAGGAAGGAGACATTATGAAAGGAGTCACACATCCTTACGAAGTACCATCAGTATATGCTGCCAACTTACCCCAACTAGAAAACACTCATCGGGGGTTAGGAGAGGTTATACATCTAAAATATACCAGCCCAGAATATTCACTATTTTATGATTTATTAAAGATAGTTGGTAAGGACATTATTCTCGGAAAAGCCTTCTTAGGTATATCCCCTTTCAGCATGCAAATACTAACCTTCAGTATGTCAAGAAGGTATGATGTTGACTTTATGACAGAAGAGGATCATGAGATAATTTATCAACAATATGGTAGGGCGCCAAATGTCGAAGTGGTCATCGGAAAATGGAACGGCAGATTGGTTTCTGATAGTACCTTGACTCCTATAACACAGGTATTCAACTATACTAAGGACAATCTAGGTAAGCTGCAGATGGAATATACATTTGGAGGATTACTTAAAGGAATCTCAAGAGTTGTTCTAACACCGGAGCAGATGAATATGTATGACTTTACCAATTGGCATGACGAAGTCAAGGCTG
>JAATVS010000268.1 GCA_014523695.1 Nitrososphaerales archaeon TH5895 | reverse complement strand
TCATTACTTAGTCATCAACTTGAAATGAAAAATCTATTCATGACTCTCTGCTCTTATTTTTAAACTAGAATTCATCATCTGAAAGCTTTTCCGTATATCATTGAACATTCTGGCATCCCCCAAATATGCTCCTAAACCTTTGAATATCTCTTTTTGAGTAAAGATTGATTCATGACCTTCATTTTCTTGGATTGTAAATATATGCTCTCCATTTAATATTAAAGGGAGAAGAGCCTTTCCATGCCATCTCAATTCTGTTGGGGGATCCACCTTTGTTATTACGGGGCGATAAACACGAGTCTTTTGAGCTGCAGTCCTTAATTCTATTTTGATCTTCTCTCCCTTCGTAGGAGACCCAACAATCTCAATTATGAATGGGTTCCAATATTTATAGAGTTGAAAATCAGTTAATACTTTCCAAACCTTCTCGGGGTTTGATCTAATTTCTATGCTTGCAATTATCTCTTTCAAGAGTAAGATGTCTCCTTTTCAATGGCAAATCATTTCTTAAGAGATGGAATAACGTTAATTGCGTATTACAGAAGCTTGGCCACAGACATTTTCCGATCAACTCAGGCTCATTTTGTCTTTTGTTGTTCCATCAATGATTCAAGGATAGCAGCATTAACTTCGTCCAAATCCATGTTTTGCCTTAGATAGGTACTGAGATCGCTTGTGGTGAGTATGCCAACCAGTGTACCTGTATCCTTTATCAACAGATGCTGTATTTTGTTATCAACCATCTTCCTAGCTGCCTCCTCAAGGGTTGCTTTATTGTCAATGTACACCAAGGGGGAAGACATTATGTCGCTTACTAGTACCTCATTACTCCTTTTGTTCTGGAGGCAGACTTTTGAGACAAGGTCTTTTTCGGTTACTATGCCAACGTGCTCATCTGATTCATCAACGACTAACAATGAACCTATCTCTTTATGCTTCATTTTCTTAGCAGCTTCCTGAGCCGTTTCATGTTCACGAATTACCTCCAACTTGTTGGTCATTATCTTCTTGATTGATTCCAGCGTTAACATCGATTTATGGATGTTGAAACAAGTATATTATGGATACGATCGATTGATATCTACATCGTTCGAAACCCAAAATACAGACAATAATAAAGTGATCCTCACTTTCAATCCAGGCAAAAGAAAGAACGATCACTTATCTTAGTTAATAAAAATTTCTCAGATCGTTAGAATGTTCAACTAATTCTACCGTACTCTGCTCTTATGAATTAACATTAGCGCATTGATTATTGAAGAGGCAGCTGCGCTACCCCCTTTGCGCCCGATATTGGTAATGGACGGAATGGGGGTGCGCAATAATTCTCTCTTTGATTCGAGGGCAGAGATGAAACCTACAGGAATTCCTATTACGAGAGCAGGCTTTACTCTGTTTTCCCTAATCATGGATATTAGTTGAAACAGTGCTGTAGGAGCATTACCTATAACCACTATGCCGTTTTGAATCTGCGCTGCTGAAAAATCCATTGCCACTTGAGATCGGGTCAGGTTATTGTCACGAGAGTATTTAATAACTGAAATATCCGAAATCCTACACAAGGTTTTCAGATTTAACTCCTTGGTCAATTGCTTGTTTATACCTGAAAGTACCATTTCTACATCAGAGAGAATGTGGCATTCATCCTCAATCGCTTTGAAAGCTGATGCGAATACGTCTCCATGAAATGTTATTTTTTCTTTCCCTGCAAAATCAAAATCAGCCGTTGCATGAATTACCCTTCTTACGATTGCCCATTCAAGTTCATCATAGGTATGTACTCCCACTTCGCTATCTATTATGGCGAAACTCTCATTCTCGATCTCAAATGCTTTCGTCGACATCTTGCGCAGACCATGATCTGCGTTGTAGTAATTAGGTTTGGGGTAAGATTCCTCGCTCAACTTCCATTGCCCTATCCAAGACTATATCAACTAACTGACCGTCAACCCCTAAATGCTCTGTGAGGTACATGTTAGTTGGATTTTGTTCCCTGATCGACGTACTGATTTCTCGCACTATGTCGTATTTAATGTGAGCTCCTTTGTGCAAGAAATATGGAACTATCAAAAGACATTTGGGTAGAGCGGCCAAGGAACTCCTTATTCCCTCCATAATATCAGGTTCGTCGAGCTCTAGGAAACAGAAACGGACACTTCTAAAATTAGGTCTAAGCAAATCAACCATGTAGTCGAATGCTTCTCTAGCCCTTCTATCACTACTGCCATGACCAATAAGCAATAAGTCGCACTCAAAGTCAGACAACTGTAGGGAGTTCTCTCGCTTAGTTTCGTGAACTCTTCGTAATATAACTTCGGCCATCTTTGTGTTCTTGCTAAGTGGCTTAGCGATAGCCACACGAACATCCTTACTCCTCGATATGGATGCGACTTTCTTCACAGAATCTTTTAGTTTCATACCGGGATATAGAAAATACGGAATGATAGTGATGAAGTCGGCGCCGTTGGCTATGCAGTTTGAAATTCCATCCTCTATACAGGGCGGAACCACTTCCAAAAAACAGTATGTTGTATAACTGTACATGCCAGGATAATTCCTGCTAATGGCTGAACAAATAACTTCTAGCTCTTCTTTGACTTCTGGCTCTCTGCTGCCTCTATCTACAATCAGCATCGCTTTATTCAACTATTTAAATTCCATCCTAGCAACAGACAGAGTAAGATCAGGGGGAAATTTAAGCTTGGGGACCACTAGATCACCGCTGGAGCTCAATAGCGCAGCCGCTTCAGCTACACTCTTCGTGCCTTGAAATCGTCCCACTAGTTCCGAAGGATTAGGAACATGTATTCTAGAAAGCTGGTCGTCGTTGAAGGCTTCTATCGGAATTTGGTATGATCTTGAAAAATCAAGCAACCCTCGTGCCCCAGCTTTATTCTCAATTGTAGCTAGATTTCTTATGCTTTTGAAACTTAAACAATTTTCTTTGAATACCTGAAGTATTGCCGATTCGATCGTTTCCTTAGAGGTGTCCAAATGCATGCCGATACCTACTACAAGACTCTTAGGTCTATAGATTACAGATTTAGATGAAATTTCCCTGTCTCTTAGAATCCTATCTGTAATCACTAAGCCAGCAAGAAATTCTGTAGATTTCAGATCATCAAGTCCTAATAAGGGTTTGACGTTTCGAGGAAGGCTTTTCGTTGACAACCAATTTCGTTCTCCCGAATCTTGGTAAAGTCCTATAGGCATCTCATTGACCATGCAAGCACTTACGGGAGTAACGGTATCGTAGCCATCTATTGTCCATCCTAGATCCCTCCCTAGAATGTCCACAGCTATAGTTTGATTAACGTCGGCAGCGGTCGTTATAACAGCCTTGCTTCCTTCGAAAAAAGTAGATAGCTCTGTAGCTAACGAATTCGCCCCGCCCAGGTGACCAGATAACGCACTAATGACAAAGTTTGCCTTATCATCAATAACTACAACTGCAGGGTCATATTTCTTGTTACTTATAAAGGGAGCTATAAGTCTGATTACTGCTCCAAGAGAAAAAATGCAGATTAACGCACCGCTGGTCTTAAAAAGCCTCTCCATAATTTGCGAGGTCGGTTCTTCGAACCATTGAATGTCATCTGATGATTCATAGTGCTTTCTGGGAACATAAATCTCAGCATCAGGCCAATTGCTTCTTATACTCTTGGCTATTCTGATTCCATTCTTGGTTATTGCTACTATACTAATGACTGTAGGTCTTTTGTGATTCAGATTGGATCCTACTGGGGTTGGGTCCCTATACCCTCTTTTATTCCTATTCATAGCGGAGAGAACCGTGGAAACCTACGCGATCAAGATGCAGGAAAAACTTCTATCTCTGACCCCCTTTTGCTAGAGCTTGCGTCAGGCAGGGTTCGCTAGGATATCGTCTTTAGCATAATTGTGGAATTGGGTTATAGTCACCGGTTAAGTAGATGAAGTTTAAGATATGATCATCGCTAAATATTATTGACTAACCAATACTTTTCTGAATCTTCGTGCAAACATGACCACTCACTGTTGCCAAAATGGAGTGTGAGAGAATTATCTATTTCCGATATACAATGAAGGGGTTATAATTTTTTGTCGGGTAACAGCCACACAGCTTTCCATCGAAATCAAACATTACGATTTGGAGATTCAATGAAGGTTCGTTATCCTTAATCAATGTTGTATGAGCGCGGTTGCATATCATATCAAAGTACCCTGATATTCTATGTTCATTTATTATCTCTTGAACGTGACGCGCTGTATTGGCTTTCAGTATTTTGGATTGAATATCGGAGGAGCAATCACAATCCGACGCAAGATTTGCCATGAACTCCATGTCAACGTGTGAACCTTTTACGTGAGTCTGTTTTACTCCCATCGCTATCTTCGTAAGCTTCCCAATAAAGCCAGCGATGACGACATTCTTCACCTTCTTGATTCGACACTGCTTTATAGCGTACCCTACAAAATCCCCCATCTGTATAAGGGAATGTTCTGGGAGTGTGTCATTATACAGTTTTCTAACGAACTCTTCACTCCTACCTCCAGTTGTCAACGCAACTGTGTCAACACCCATAGCTAGCGCTACATCTAAGCTTTGTCTGATCGATGCGGCGAACGAAGCCGTAGAATAAGGAATAACAATCCCTGTTGTTCCCAGTATCGATATTCCACCCAGAATGCCTAACCGCGGATTATCGGTTTTTTGCGCTATGGTCTCCCCCGTTGGTACCGATATTGTTACACTAATCCCTCTTGTTTCGAGCAGCCTCCCTGCAATCTCCAAAGCAGCCGCCTTGATCATCATGTATGGCACAGGATTTATCGCAGCTGCTCCTATTGGAAGTCCTAAACCAGGCTTTGTTACACGTCCAACTCCTTGTCCTCCATCTATTTGGATAGCACCGACGTTATTGTTTAGTGAAACAGTAGACAGAATCTGCGCCCCATGGGTGGCATCTGGGTCATCTCCACCATCCTTCGTGACAGAGCAGGTCACGTATCCGTCACCGACTTGAGTCCATTCAATATGTATGATGATCTTTCCTCCTTTTGGTAATGCAACTTCCACACAATTTACTTCCTTCCCCAATAGAAGTCGATTCAATGCTGCTTTGGTGGCAGCCGCAGCTGAGGTCCCAGTTGTGTATCCTTTTCTAAGGGAGGAACTCTTGACTTTCAATTTGCCGTCAAAAGAGGAGTAGTTTGCATCTTCCCTAATATGCTCGCAACCATCTCTCTTTCATTATTCCCGAATTGGATATATGATTCTTAAACAATGACTTTACCACCGTCTATTATTATAGTATTTCCTGTAGCATACGAAAAGCTTTCACTCCCTAAGCATGCTGCTACTTTGGCGACCTCCTCCACAGAACCCCATCTTTTCATCGCCGGTTCACTAACTCCCTTATTCCTGTCTCGCTTCGTCATAGCATAATACGTGGCATCTGTTGCAATATTTCCTAGTGCAAGAGTATACGCTCTAATTTTTTTATTTCCATATTCTAGTGCGATGTGCTTGGTTAAAGCAATTACGGCTGCCTTGGCTATGGTGTAAGGTGCCCCTTCCTTTTGACCTGACAAGGCAGGAGTAGAAGCGATGTTAATTATTACTCCTGTAGCGCCACCGGAGCGACTAGTTTTCCTTATCATGCTCGGAAGGAATGCTCTAGTCATATGAATTGTGCCCTTGAGATCAACTTCTAAAATAGCATCCAAAGCCCGATCGGTCATTTGATGATACTTTTTGTACCAGATCGCCTTATCGAACTTATACCCAGCACTGTTCACCAGTATATCTATAGTCCCATAATCTGCTACGACTTCTTTTACAACTGATCTGACGTCCTTTTCTTTCGTAACATCTAACTGAAAAGCATGAGTATTTCCTTTAATCCTTTGTGACGCTCGGATAGCATCATTGATATTTCTAGCACATACTAACACAGTGGACCCCTGATTTTCAGCAAATTCTTTAGATATGGCGAACCCAATCCCCCTTGATGAACCGGTGACGAGAGCGACTTTCTTAACCATGGCCAATCAAGTCTCACAAGAACAGTTAGCACATATTAGAAATGTTAACATTTTGGACGGTCTAAATTGTAGTATCTTCGCATTCCAAATAGGGTCAAGCTTTTAACTCTTAGCTGAAGCTATGATGTTCATGTCAGCTATTAATAGTTCCGCCAGTCAAATCTGTCATTTTATCAGTCCTTTCCCATGTAAATTCAGGTTCGTTTCTTCCGAAGTGGCCGTATGCTGCTGTCTTTTTATAAATTGGCCTCTTCAAATTTAGAATCCGAATTATATCCGCGGGCTTCATTTCAAATGAATCTCTGACTCGTCCCTCGATTAGCTCGTCGTCGATTCTAGACGTGCCAAAGGTATTCACCATCACAGAAACAGGATCGGGCAAACCGATTGCGTACGCGAGTTGTACCTCACATTTGTCAGCAAGCCCAGCAGCCACTATGTTCTTAGCTATATACCTAGCCATATAGCAAGCAGACCGATCAACTTTAGAAGGATCCTTGCCTGAAAATGCTCCTCCACCATGTCTCCCTGCACCCCCATAAGTGTCTGCGATTACCTTCCTTCCGGTCAAACCGGTGTCAGCCATAGGCCCACCTATGACAAATCTCCCAGTCGGGTTGACCAAGAATTTCGAATTAGGAGTTATCCAGTCTGAGCAGATCTCCTTTATCACCTTACTTACAATCTCCTCCCTCAATTGGCTCAGGCTTATGTCTGGGGCATGTTGTGTTGAAATCACTACAGTATCTATCCTCACCGGCTTTGAACCTTCGTAAACCACTGAAACCTGGGATTTACCATCAGGTCTAATCCAACCCAGTTTTTTTTGCTTTCTGAGCGCAGACAGCTTCATTGAGAGTTTGTGAGCCATAATGATAGGTAGAGGCATGAGTTCCGGGGTTTCATTAGTTGCATATCCAAACATTAGGCCTTGATCGCCTGCTCCCTGCTCTCTTTGCTTACTCGGAGTTACTCCCAAAGAAATGTCGGGACTTTGTTCGTGTAAAGATTCGATAACCGAACAAGATTCGGAATCAAACCCGTATTCAGGCCGATCATATCCGATCTCACGTATTACGGTTCTCACTACCTTCTGTATATCGACCCTGCGTCTTGATGTTACCTCTCCTGCGACGAAAACTATTCCAGTAGAAGTTAACGACTCTACAGCGACTCTAGATTCTGAATCACTTGCGAGGAACTCATCTAAAATAGAATCCGAGACCTGATCGCATATCTTGTCAGGGTGACCTTCTGTTACACTTTCTGAAGTGAATATATACCTTCTTACCATTACTCCCCATATACCTTAATTCTCACAAGATTACCATTAAAGGTCTTTTTCCAGTCTTATAAATAGGACATTATTTCCTCGAATTACTACCTTTCCATAATTTGCCAACAAATCCTGTCGATTAAATTCCTCAGCATCAACCAATATCAAATTCATATAGGTATCCACATTGCTCATCCTCCCTCGATATTCTATTTCACTTTTCAATCGTACTGCCACTCGCCTATTTACTGAACGCTGTAATGTGGTTAATGGTCTTTTGGATTGCTGTGATGCCGCAGGGGATGACAATTCAAATATTCACTTTGGAAGTGAAAGCACACAGGCTACAATAAAAAGGTTCCTTTGTAGGCCACCTGTGAAATAGTATACTATAACTCTAATTTTGCCCATACCTTCCATTGCTTAGAAGTTCTCATATAGGCATGAGAACAGACTAAGATTGGTATGAATCAGTATGAAGATACATTAGAGAAGATATTTAACGAACAGAAAAGACTAGTGGATTATTTGGGACTAGATAGGTATCCAAAAAAGACCGATGAAAGGGTTTCAGCTCTTATGACAGCAGTCATTCACGAGGCCATCGAGTTACAAGACCTCACTAGTTGGAAGTGGTGGAAAAAATCTACTATCTTTGAAACCGAAAAGGCGCAGACTGAATTGATTGACATACTGCATTTTGTAATCCAGACCGCTATAGAGCTGGAAATGACTCCACAGAAAGTTTTAGAGGAATACATGAATAAGAATTACGTAAATCGAGAACGAAAGAGGTTAGGCTACTGACCAACTGCTTCCATTTTTCTCCGTAAATAGACAGAACTATTCAACTAACGTATTGCATTGTTCCTAGTAAAATTGTATTCTTCCTTTATCGTATGCCTGATCGATGTAACATAAAAGGCTGGTTAGGGAAATGTGAGTCACAATTTTCCCATATTTGTCTGGGTGCTCCTTTTATTTAGGGTATGAATTGAGTATCGTAATCGATGTACAACGGTCTAGATTTAGTGGCGGATATACTCTCCTTCTCGGATAGTACCGGAAGATTGAAGATTCAGAAAATAGAGAAAATGCTTGATAAATACCGGTCACATATTTCTGAATGGTTAATCGAATTAGAGTACAACGACCTTATCTCATTCGATCCATACTTTCTTGAAATTATAATGACTGTCAAGGGTACAGAATTTCTGACTCTATATAACGATCTTAAGGAATTGGTATGCCTAGATAATAATTTAGATCTGTGAAGAAAATTGCGTATCATACCGCCCACATGAAAAACTTCATATGAAAGAGATGATTAGGCGTAAGAATTAAAGCGAATCGCTACAAATCCCTCCAAACTGCACGCGCTCTGGCCAAAGCTAAGAAGCCTATCAGATACGCGGATTGAACTGCTAATCCCAAGTATATTGACCATGCTTCGGGTGTGACTAGTCCCATACTATCCTGTATCATCAAAGATGCGTGAGTTGTAGGCACTAAATAAGCCAAGTATTGGAGATTCAACGGAAGTCGTTCGATAGAATAATACACTGGCGGAATTACCGCAAGTATCACATTTACAAAAGAGATAATCTGTGTTGCATTTCGCATATGTAGCATATGAGAAGATAAGAAAAAACCCATTGCAGACATCGCCCCCCAAGTCAAGAGTATGCTACAAATCAGCAATGGCAAAGTTGATAAATTCTCTCCGAACAATGTGGCTAAGGTTGTAAGTGCGATCAATGCAGGGAGACCAAACAACAATTCGGACAATGCGAGTCCAGTCATGTATGTGAGGGGGGACACTGGTGCTGCGACGAAGATATCTTGAATTTTGTATTCAGTTTTGTAAAATGAAATATCTTGCCCGAGTGCTAGGCCATAGCCAACAGTTGCCATGACAAGACTTCCTGCGATTGCAAGGTCCGTATACTCACCATTGCTTACTACAAAAAGGACAAATAGAATTGAAAATGGGCTTATCGCTGAAAACAACATCGAAAGTGGATTTCTTCTCAGCCATAAAATTCCAGTCATATAGGCTATGATGGCGATCTGTCTGAATGCTATAATCAACTGTGTTCATCATTATAATGTTCTAGTCTATTTAATCCAAATGTAAATCATAGTCTAGTTTACCTTGACTACAGAAATAGGAATATTGAAATTGGATCAAAAAGCTTCATTCGTAGTAGGGGACTAACTAGATTTGAATTCCTTTATTATATGGGCGGCCCTTTTTGGCGGGTTATTGTTTGTGATATTGAATTCATTGGAAATATATGATGGATTTGTCGTTATAGGACAAGTTTTCTTTGACTTTGAAGAGAATTCAAGCAACATTAATTATATAATTTTTGAAGATACGAGTTCGGGCGTCCGAATCAAATACCCTTCAAATTGGAATGTACTTGAGCAACTTGGAAATATTTCGGGTAACAATATACTCGTAGATTTTTACCATACTGGGATTAATGGAACACTTGGATATGCAGAGAATGCAAACATTGTTGTATCATCTCCTAACAACATGGAACTTGATTCGCTGGACAAATTCACTAACTCTACCGTTCTAACTCTCGCGAGAAATTCAAATAACTTTACCCTGCAAGAAGCTATTTCTACAATAGTTTCAGGACTTCCCGCATATAAAATAACATACACTATAGATGGGAATCAATCAGAAGTTAAACAGACTCAGGCCTGGACAGTTAAAGATAACAAATGGATTGTGGTTTCGTATTCTGCCGAACCATCAGCCTATTTCAATCCAAGAACAGCCCAAAATATTATAGACTCTCTATTGATCAGATAACCCCCTACTGAACCAAATGGCAGTCTGTTTATTGCCAGTATTTTTATAACAGATTGGAGTAGCCTATAGAATATTTAAATTGATGCGCGGCAGTTTAATTTCCCTAATCATATACCTGATTTGTCCTCTAGCACTATTATGTACACCTGCTTATTCTCAAGACCAGGTACAATCATTGATCCAAAATATTAGCCAGGAAAATCTGACAGTTTCCACTTTTGAAAACGCAACCAATACCAGGATCAATGATACTATCACAACCACTAATCCTGTTACCATAGGTGCACTCACTTCAGTAGCAATGAATAAGGTCATTCTCAATGTTACCCAAAATGTTCTGAATGAAACTGCACGAATATTAGAATTGAAAGAATTTGTTCTCCGTGTTTCAGCTCAAGAATCTGGCAATACAACCCTAGACCTTAATTTTTCTGCATTAGACTCGGAGACATCAGCAGAACTTGCTGGAGTTAGCATCGATGGTTGGATAGCAAATGGAAGTGGCGTTTCTACGTATTTCTTTAGTGGACTGACCGATAATGATGGGAGATCCACATTTACATTGCACTCCCAAGCAGATGAGCTGTACAATACGACTCTTACAGTTGAAGCATATCTCCAAGGTTATTCTTCTCAGAAACAATCTGCAGCATTTTCTTTGGGTGGTTAACTGCACTAAATTCTGCAGATGAATATGATGGAGAACCCAATAGCTAGACATCCAGTAAGTTGGATGTCAAGAGGATTTTACTCATAATTACCTGAATGTAATTGCTACCTCACTGCTATTAACTGCACTAATACGATTGAGGAATTAATATGGGTTGCAGATAGGAACAGTAAGGAAAAATCAAAAAATGTTACTCAAGATATATCAAATGACTGCAGGATTGTGGGGTCCTTCTCATGGTTTCGTTTGAATGTCAACATTTAATTAAAATTGCTAATAAAAGGGGGAATGCTATATCAGCTAACATTGGAGGGAGCTATATGAGGATTCGTGTCCTCTTGTGGTGCAAAAAACGAAATGAACAACAGATGTCGATCTGGATCGTATCTTGTGTGCTTATGGGATAGAAACCCGCCATCAACTGATTTCTAGTATATCCATAATGTTTCATTACGCGAAAGTATCCAAATGGAGTTCTCATTGATATAATATTCCTTCGCCTCTTCTCGAAAGTTTCCTAATTTTTTTGAGTGGTATCTAATGATAGAGAACGTTATTGATTCGCTTGATTGTGGGTTTTACATAGATTCTTGATTCAGTGGAACTCACAAGCGCTCATACTTGGACACACACCTTTTTTCTAGAGGTAACCAATAGGATCAATGGCTGCCATACATTCGACTTTATAAATTCAGTGCAAAAAACGAATTGACAGTGTATACCTTATGGAAATACCGCAGGCTATCATAAATTTTGACCATCACATTCTATTCAATGGATCAATACCAAGATAGTTTAGCACTAGTCTCATCACGATATTAAAGGCCTTTACTATTAGAAGTCTTGCAGATACTAGAGAATTTTTAGTCTCCCTCAGAATGGGTACCTGCTCATAAAATAAATTAAACGCTACGGCGAGGTTATGAGCATACTTTGCCACGAGCTTTGGGTTCATTTGTAATGAACATTGTTCGACAATCAAGTCCATTTTTGACAATTCTCGAATCAAGTTTA
>JAATVS010000267.1 GCA_014523695.1 Nitrososphaerales archaeon TH5895 | reverse complement strand
CACCACGTTTCGACAAGCACCTCCTCTTATCACAGACGATAATGTCTATGTAGCATGGTGGAGTAATAACACAGCGAATGGCAATAATGAAGTGTTGTTTAGGGTGTCTACTGACGGAGGCGCAAGTTTCGCTGACAAAATTAATCTCAGCAATACAACTGATTCAGATTCAGAGAGAGTAGAACTAGACTCAGATGGAGAGAGTGTGGTAGCCACTTGGTGGGAAACAAATCAGACTGATGAAATACCGGTTATGAGAGTTAGTAATGATAATGGAGAAACATTTGGACCTATATTGAAATTAGCAACTAATGGAACTATTGGAGAAGCAGTTGAGGGAGAAGAGGAGGGATAGAATGGATGGAAGAAATTGTTCATAGTTTGCTAGTTTTGACGAGGAGATAGGTCGATCACACACGGTCGTGATCATTATCCTCATCATTCCTGCCTAACAGACTAGCCATCATCATATCAAGATATCAAAATGTCATGACTTATGGATCCCATACATCACCATTTCCAAGTACTCTTTGATATCACCGTCTGTCATAGATACTTCAACACCAGTCTTTCTGTCATCACCTTCAAATGTTCCTTTGCAATCTTCAGGAAAGTTGACTGTAATTCCTGTTCCATATAAGCTGAACCCATACTATGTAAAAATTCTGATTACTCGGTTAAGGACTTTCTAATGGAAAGACGTAGTGCTGCATCTTGGGAAACAGTAACTGCGGAAGAATAAATGTCTATGTATATCAAATAACAAGATATCCCTGCAGAAGAGACAGAAACAATACCGTAAGGAGATATGCCTGCGCAGCCATGGCAGAACCAGCTATGTAAAAAAGAACAAATCCATATGCTGCTATTATCATATATTTTCTGATAATACTACTTTTCGCAAAGTTCTTGCTACAGGTAGAAAAGCAACCCCAAATATGATGCCTGAAAGAATTCCTGCGAATGCTGGATGCTGAATTGTAAAGAAGCTGACGACCCCGTATGCACGCATACAATGTGTGACGAAATAGAAGAAGAACTGCTTGCCAACGCTATGAAGCACGGAATAGAAATACACGGATATACTGAAGAGACTTCGAAAGAGGAAGTGTCTAAGATTTTGGATCATTTTCGTAATCCGATAAAGTCTTCCTAAAAGACTTGTTGACCAAATGGCGATTCACAATTCTTAATCTATCTATATGCAAGTTCATATAGATAGTATGTTATAATCTATAGTAGTTCAAGTCTCCTTAATGATGATAGAAAGGAAACCTACCTTACAAGTTTATCAATCTGTCTTGTTACATCAATTATACTGTCAATGTTATTGCTAATCGGTGATCCGATTGTAATTGAGTATTGCAAGGTTTACTCCAATTTCTCTGATTTGTCGTAAGTCGTCTCCTACTTGTTCCACGTTTCCATTTAATAGATGTCTTGATTTTTTTTGTTGCCTTTGCCATTCAATTTTCGACTCTGTTGGTTTGATATAATCGTCACTACTCAAGCCTTCAATATTGGGATAGATAATCGCTGCGATTTCAATATCATCGGGATCCCTATTTACCTTCAGACATTCTTTTTTTATCATATCAATATTTGACTTAGTCTGTGTCAACGAATCACCTATAGTACAAATCCATCCGTTAGCATGATTTGCTATCCTCGCAAATGTTTTCTCACTATAGCCACCAAGATAGATAGGGACATGAGGAATCTGGAGTGGTTTAGGACCGATCTTTGACGGAGGAACACGATAATACTGTCCTCCAAATTCTACTATGTCATTTGTCCATATTTTTTTTAGTACTTGTAAGTATTCATCTGCTCTATCACCTCGATTCCTGAAAGGAATATCTGAGGTTTGATATTCATCTCTTGCCCAACCAATTCCTAACCCTGCAATAGCTCTTCCGTCAGATAAAATATCAAGCGTAGCAAACCTTTTGGATAGTATTATAGGATTGTGAAAAAGCATATCAACCACCGATGTCCCCAATTTAATCTTCCTAGTTTTTGATGCTGCAAATGTGAGCGTTTCAATTGGATCAAATATGTATTGCCAGTCATGAGGGAATTTGCCATCTTTACTTCCTGGGTATGGATTCTGTGGATTAATAGGCCACATCAACCTCTCTAGCACCCATAGAGAATGAAAACCTGCAATATCAGCCTCTTCTGCAAGATGTATGATATTTTCTTTTTTTGCCTGGTCCATGCCTGATTGTGGTGGTCGTAATCCTAGTTGCATATTTCTACTTGTGAATCATATGATATAATAGGGCTACGAGATTTAATGGATGACAATTTCCTGGGTATCTTCCTAGTTATTGGTCTAAGTGTGAGTGTAATTGTATTGTATATAATAATCAGACCGACTGACAAACAACAGATTGAATTATCTCCTTTTCTTGCCGCCACCTTCATCCTGATCTGTTATATCAATCTCTATTGACTAAACTTACGATACTGTGCTATAGTATTGTTGCAATCCCGACATTTGTATTCTCCTTTTTCAACCAAAATAACATTTTCAGCTATCTCTTCATTAGGAACTTCATAGATGAGCAATGGCCAGCCATCGTGTTCCTTTCCACACTTATTACAATAATATCTCAAAAATCTATCTTCGGCCAATCTTCCCACATTTCCCAGGAATAGATGAGGCACTCCAAGATTTGCTTTCATTTCCTCATCTTCAGTCAGTTTGGCGATCGCATAGCCGCCTGAGCCTAACAATTTCTTTTCCTCTAGATCTTCGTTGTTTTGACCCATTTTTTATATCCTAATCACATTTTCTTTCTTCTCTTTTTTGCCCAACTTAATCTCTTACCATTTAGCGACTCAAAGTTTTCGTAAATGTACGGTCTCTTTTTTCTCATTCCCTTAACTATTGGTTCGGCCTTTTGCCAGAACGGCGCAGGATTAAACATATCAAAATAGATGTTCAGATCTATCAACTTATGTTTTACAATAATACCTGATAATTCAAAAAAACCACAAACAGCAATGAACTGTGATCGTTCATTTGAAGAACCTGGATATTTCTGTAGATACTCTTGATAACTTTTGGCATCGAGGTCTTCTAAAAACCAGAGTATGGAATGCCTATGTTCGTCATACAGCTTGTACAAGCTTAGCAACGTGTCTGTGTCTATATTCTTATTATGGTTATCCTTCATCGTGTTCTCTTCAAACTCATAAAGTTAAAACATTTCTATTTGTATACAATTCTAACACGATGCCTATAACTGCTTCAAGACTCTCATGACTTGGACGAGTTTAGTTGTATAAACATGGTTAACTTTCGTGAGTTTGGCAAAGATAGTTTGATCTAAGGATAGGCCTTAAATGAGAGAGTAAGTCAAGTACGAAGCAATAGATATAGTCTCTTGACTCATTACTTCCATTTCAATAGTAACCTTCTAAACGAGGCGTAAGATTTAAGCACATTTCTCGAATATGATTCTAAATTCTAATATGGAACTTGCCGCCAGTCTACTTCACAAGGCTTGGATCGGTTACGTACAAGTTGTAAATCAAGCTCAGGAACAAGTTATCAGATTCTCGTCCCGGGATAATTTGAACAATATGAACTTCAATCTTATGATCGCCCACAGGTAGAGGTTTAAGTATTGGCCCTGTTTCGTCTAGAAGAGATCTAAATGTGCCTCGAAGTATGTCTTCGCTAATACTGCAGACTTGGCCACAGGACGTGGTACTTAATTTTAAATCTTCGGAGATATACCAGTATTTTAGGTCAACTTTTATGATCGCAACTGTTTCTTCTCGGTCAGCGGTAGGAAACTTTCAAAAGAAGTTTTCCATACGTTGTTTATGATGTGGATTCTCGCAATGCACTTTAGACCGTAATTTTCCTTTAGCTCCTAAAAAATATTTAAACGAGGTATAACCAATCAGAATGTCCATAATCGGACATACTTTCACAAAATGGGTGGGTAGGCCGTCGTGTGTCCTCACTGCACGGCCTATCTACCTATCTAAACCAAATATCAAAATCACTAGTAGAATATATCTCTCATATTTGCTCTCAAAGTATTACTAACCCGATTTCCATGTTCTTTTTAGTAAACATGTTAAATATTGTTGCTGCTGAATATGGGAATCGAAATGAACATAACACTGACACTGAAGAGTTCAAAAATAAAGTAGCCCCAACTCCGTAGAGAGCTGAGTCTAAATTAACAAGTATGCGTCACTCTATTAGATGCTGCTACATGTTCAAGTAACAAAGTCCTACGCTCAAAAGTCGATACATATCAAATGAGCTGTGTTTCGAAAGGTTAGGAAAATCTCTTGTAAGAAATATGTGACCTATATAGGATTGAAAAGTCACCAACTCCAAATAAGCATACTATTGACGACAAATGAATATGAAGGTCAAATACGTTTCAATTTTCACGATAGTCTTAGTCTTACTGTCAGGAATACCATTGATTTCGAGTAGTGCAATGAATTACGCAAATGCCAGATACGCAAATACCCAGACGCAGGCTAATGCTAACGAATGTGAGGGCGGTACCAACTGTGCAGTAAACAGTCCGCACACCCAAGGTGATGGGGTTGCCAGTACACCATTGAGCTTACAAATTTCTAACTCTGGGTTGCAAGGTCCACCAGGCCCACCCGGACCTCAAGGATTAGCAGGACCTAAAGGAGACACTGGCGCCATTGGACCCCAGGGACCAGCAGGCCCTCAGGGATCGCAAGGCATTCAAGGGCAGCAAGGACCACCTGGACCAGATAAGGAATTGGAAGTGAGATCAGTTGCTGGCAACTCGGTAAATATACCATCGGGCCAAACAAGGACAGCAACAGCAAGCTGTGACCCTGACGAGGTGGTAACCGGTGGAGGAATACGTGCTGTCGACGGTATAAATACGGTAAATCCAACACACGTCTTCCAAGGAATCCATGGTTCACCAAACACCTTTGAGCTAACTTACACTAATATTGGCGGAGGGGAAGCCACCATACAAGTTTTTGCGGAATGTGCAAAATTAGTACCATAATGGAATAGTGTGCACGCCCCGTTTTCCTTTTATGTATATTGCAGTGTTACTACTAAGAGCTACAAAGTATCACGCTTATGCCCGGAGTCAGGTCTGGATAGCCATACCCACCTTTACATAGGAATTCAACTGCACTAATACGGCAATATTCATAAATATGATGGACATTCTACTTTTGAAACATGAGATTCTTAATAAGTGCAAAGATTCCTACAGAAGCCGGAAACAAAATGGTACAGGACCCAAACTATTTAAGAAAACTTGAAGAATATATAAACAAAGTCAAGGCTGAAGCAACATATTTCTTTGAAGCAGATGGCAATAGGGTGGCTGCCTTTATTGTTGATATCCATAGTGCAGACCAGATACCAGTATTGGCTGAACCGCTGTTTAGTGGAATGGATGCTCAGGTGGAGTTCCATCCGGTAATGAGCCTTGATGACCTAAAGAAGGGAATACCGCAAGCCATAGTTGAAGCAAACTCATATCGTTACTAGTTAGCTACTAACAAAGTCACACGCTCAAAACATATCAGTAATGGACCATTTTCAGGTGTCAAACCTAATCTTATATGTTTGTTCTTTACTATTCGTGTCTCAATATTGATTGATACTTCCAAGAGAAAGAAGGTAATTTACTCGATCTTCTTCTTCCTTTTAGCGAGCCTGTGTGAAATTGGTGGTGGTTACTTAGTTTGGTTATGGCTTAGATCTGATATGAGTTGGATACTGGGTGCCATAGGTGGCTTTATCTTATTTTTGTATGGCATAATTCCAACATTCCAGCCTACATATTTCCATAGAATCTATGCAACTTATGGGGGCATTTTTATTGTCATGGCTTTGCTCTGGGGTTTTATCTTTGAAAAGGAAGTCCCAGATATCTTTGATATAGTTGGTGCGAGCGTAGCAATAGTTGGCATAATAATAATATTCTATGCTCCTAGAAGGGGCGAAGAATCTTTGTGGTCTAAGCAGCATTGATATTGTCTGACCAGAATACAGCGTTTTTTGTACTTTCGAGTATCGCATTATTTTTTGTTGCAGCTGTTGTTGAAATAGGAGGGGGTTATATGATATGGAAATGGTTACGTGAAAGAAAAGGAATGCTCTTTGGGATAATCGGAGGAATAGTTCTGTTTATCTATGGAGTGATTCCAACTTTCCAACCTGCCCAATTTGGAAGAGTGTATGCAGCTTATGGAGGGATATTTATTATATCTTCGATTCTTTGGGGGATGTTTATAGACAGAAAAAAACCAGATCGATATGAGGTAATTGGATCAGTAATTGCTGTAATGGGAGCAGTGATAATATTTTACAGTCCGCGTTAGATATGAGGGAATAGTACACAGATAATATATTTTCTCCTATGTCATTCATTTTTCATTTTGCTAGACTGGCCAATATAACTATCATACCGGTGTATTCTGAGTGATGATAAATACAACAATATCCAAGATTTTTTACGGGTTAGCTATATTGATTGATAGATAATGATGATAAATAAAGAAAGTTCGAATCTTCAATAATCTAACGGTCAAGAAGATTTCGGACAGAAGAAAAATAGATTGAACTGACTAATCTGCGTGCACAAACTTAAATCACT